>JBAZFV010000007.1:0-41431 GCA_041653255.1 Sideroxydans sp.
CTGAACTAATGCCAGCGCATCTTCCTTCCACTCCGCGTCATCGAAATCTACAGCAAGAAAATAGCAGGTATCGTCTGTCAGTAACGGATAGACACCAACGGTGTGTTTTCCCGCGAGATGTTCGTAGATGACAAAATCGGTAAGCTGGCTCAACACGCGGTGACTGCAATCTGAACACTTGATGTGTTTTTTGTCGCATACACCGGGTCTCCATTCATTCTCGCATGCCGGGGCATAGCCTGTTTTGCCGGTGATTTTGCTTTCCCAGCGAATCGGATAAACGTCAGTACGACCTCGAAATAAGCGACGAAAGAGTGCCACTTTTTCTTGAGCGCTGAAATCCGATGGCTCAACATCAGTTTTTGGATGGTGGATTGGCTCTGCTATGAGTAACACAGGTTCTGATGGCTGATGCCAGTCGATACCATTTGATTCCAACAACGCAATCAGGCGAGCATTTTCAGCTTTCAGAACTGCACTTGCATCCATCTCTCGCAATTAGATTCTCTTAATTCGCCCAGTCAAACAGGCGATAACTCAATGCGCAGTTTTTTCCCAAGTACGGAGGCTGCACTTGAAAGTGTGGTGAGAGTCAGGCTGGTATCTGAGGTATCAAGCAATCTGTTTAGTGCTGCGCGACTAGTATGCATCTTCTTGGCCATTGAGGTCTTGGTAAGATTTTGAGCTTTCATTTCTTGGTCGATTTGCCATGCAATAACACGCTTAACAGCCACTGCGGTTGCTTCGTCCAACATGGCTTCTTCTGCTAGGAAATTATCAAAGCTGCTGCCGATATTTTTTGTCTTCATCATTCACTCCTCATTCTGTCTTTTGCCAATTTCAAATCTGGCTGTGGTGTTGCCTGAGACTTCTTGATAAAACCGTGCAACAAAACGATCTTGCCACTTGATACTGTGAACAGCACCCGTGCTATTCGGCCATCCAAATGAACACGAACTTCCCATAGGTCTTTTTCCATCTTACGCACAAGCGGCATACCTAGAGGCCAGCCGAACTGTACTGTCTTAATGTCTTCACCTATTGCTTTTCGATCAATAGCAGATAGCTCTTTCAACCAATTACGCACAGGCTCAGTGCCTGCATCCGTTTTAAAGAATCTGACTTCGAGTGTTGGTGAATTCATTTGCGCATCGTATCAATATTGATACGCCCGGGCAATCTAATTATTTCGCGCAGATGCTCGCGAGGCTGGCAGTATGTACTGAGGGTGTTCATACGCTGGGTTCTTGCTCGGTTTAGCCAAGCCACCTTCCATCACCTTGATTCTTTCAGAATCGAATGCAATTCTCTCATCCCAATATGCTTTATTCCCCATTGGGGCGCGAATCATGGCTTCACCCCACTGCTCATATCAATGATGCTGGAACCTATTCCGCTCTTGCAGTGGGGTCAACATGCTATTTGGCTATATATCCGACCGTCCGCTATTGGCCGCAATACGACTCATGTGTGCTTGGCTGGCGAAGTCTATCTTGGTTTGGAAGCAGTCGTTCCACTGGGTTATGCGCTGGCGTGAAGTTTTACGCCAAGTGCCTTCGTTACTTTTAGAATAGTGTCAAAAGTTGGCGCTCTTTCGCCAGAAAGAGCCTTGTACAAACTCTCTCGTGAAAGGCCAGTATCTTTTGCGACCTGTGACATGCCACGTGCACGGGCTATATCACCAAGAGCTTTTGCAATGAATGCGGCATCACCATCAGCCTCTTCGATGCATGCATCAAGGTAGAGTGCCATTTCTTCTGGTGTGCGGAGATATTCCGCAACATCGTAACTTGAAGTTTGAGTTTTATTCATATTGCCTCCTGCAAATTTTCCGCAAGGCGCAAAGCAGTTTTAATGTCTGCATCTTGAGTTCGTTTATCTCCACCCACTAAGAGAACAATCAATATCTCACCACGTTTAATAAAATAAACTCTGTAGCCAGGGCCGTAATCAATCCTCAACTCAGATACCCCAGAACCAACTGGTTTTACGTCTCCTGGATTGCCAGATCGTAACCTTTCAATTCGAACTAAAATTCTCGTTCGAGCCTGAGGATCCCGTAGACCATCAATCCATTTTGCATATTCGGCTGTTTTGCGAATTTCAATCACGGCAAATTGTATCCTCCGGGCTACACTCTGTCAATCATTGGAGCTTCTCGCTGAATGTCTCAGGTTGGCCGATAACTACCCCACTCACTCTCCTGCCGGCAACCGAATCATGTACTGCCCCGATTTCTCATCCTTCACCAACACCACTAATTTGTGCTTCTGTGCATCCTCGATCAATTCCTTGAAAGAGCGGTAGCCGTAGTAGGTTTCGGTGAAACCGGGTTTGCGGCGCTGCATGGTGGGTTTGACCATTGAGCCCCAGATCTTTTCGTCGGAGCCGCGTTCGGAAATAAGTCCTTCGACGGTCTCGGCCAGAAAGTCCATCGCTTCCTGTTTCTTGTCGTCATCGCTCTTTGCTGTGGCGGGTTTGGCTGTCTCGACTCTTGCTTTGGCAGGCGCTTTCTTGGCTGCTTGTTTCTTCTTGGCTTCCTGCACACGCACAAGGTCGTCGTAGAAGATGAATTCGTCACAGTTGGCGCTGAGCAAGTCCGAGGTCGAATCTTTAACTCCGATACCGATGACGTATTTGTTGTTCTCGCGCAGTTTGGAGACAAGCGGCGAGAAATCGGAATCCCCGCTGATGATGACGAAGGTATCGACGTGGGATTTGGTGTAGCAGAGGTCTAGCGCATCGACGACCAGACGGATGTCGGCGGAGTTCTTGCCGCTTTGTCTCACATGGGGAATCTCAATCAGCTCGAACGAGGCTTCATGCATGGGCGCTTTGAATTCTTTGTAGCGCTCCCAGTCGCAATAGGCTTTTTTGACCACGATGCTGCCTTTGAGCAGCAGTCTTTCCAGCACTTTTTTTATGTCGAATTGCGCGTATTTTGCATCGCGCACGCCCAGTGCCACGTTCTCAAAATCGCAGAACAAGGCCATGTTGGTAATCTCGGGTTGGTTTGCCATGTACGCTCCTTCTTCTGTGACTGAATTTATGCCTGTGCGAAAATCAGGATTCTTGCGTCTTAAATCACCTTGCCCGGATTCATCAGGCCGTGCGGGTCGATCGATTGTTTGATCTTGCGCATCAGCTCCATCTCCAGCTCGCTCTTGTAGTGTGCAATCTCTTCGCGCTTCATTTGCCCCACGCCGTGTTCGGCGGCGATGCTGCCTTCGAGTTCGCGTACGACCTCATACACAATCTTATTTACATCGTGTTCGCGTTGCTGGATGAAGGTTTTATTCTGCACAGTGTCCAGCATGGAAATGTTGTAATGGATGTTGCCATCGCCCATATGACCGAAGGCAACGATGCGGATACCGGGGAAAATTTGGTGCAATGCGGTGTTGGCTTGGGTGAGAAACTCGGCTACGAGGCTGACCGGCACCGAGACATCATGCTTGATACTGACGCCTTCGGCCTTTTGCGCTTCGGCGATATTCTTGCGCAGCCTCCACCAGCGTTCGGCATGGGTCGCATCCGTGCTGACGTCAAAATCAACGACACCTGCACCGAAAGACAAGATCGCTTCACGCAAAGCCGCATCCAGCGGCGCAGGCAACACGTTGGCCAACTGGGTGATGACAATCCATTCGTGCTGTGCAGAGAAGGGTTCGCAGGTGTCTGGGATATGCCTGAACACCAGCTCGAGGCACGAGCGCGAGATCAGCTCGAAGGCGTTGATCATGTCACCGCAGGTGGCGCGCAGATGCGCCAGCAACGCCACGGCAGCAGCGGGATCACGCACCGCGATACAGGCTGTGGCCACCGATTTTGGCATGGGAAAGAGCTTGACCACGGCGGCGGTGATAATACCGAGCGTGCCTTCCGCGCCGATGAACAGTTGTTTCAGGTCGTAGCCGGTGTTGTCCTTGCGCAGACTGCGCAGCCCGTCCCAGATGCGCCCGTCCGGTAGTACGACTTCCAGCCCAAGCACCAGGTTGCGCGCGGTGCCATAGCGCAAGACATTGATACCGCCGGCGTTGGTGGAGAGGTTGCCGCCAATCTCGCAGTGCGGGGCGACGGCGGTGAGCCCCAGCGGGAACAGGCGATCCGCTTGCTCCGGCGCCGCATACAACGATTCCAGCTTGCAGCCCGCCTCCACCGTCATGGTGTAGTTGGTGGCATCCAGCGCACGGACGCGATTCATGCGCGAGAGATTGATTACGATCTGCTTGCTGCCATCTTTCAGCGGCACGGAACCACCACACAAACTGGTGTTGCCGCCCTGTGGCACGATGGCGACGTTGTTCGCCGCACACAGCTTGACCACCGCACTCACTTGCCGGGTATCGGCGGGGAATACCACTGCCAGCGCATTGCCCTGATAACGCCCGCGCCAATCCTTGTAATACGGGGCTGCTGCTGTACCCGTCAAAACGCCATCGCCGCCTGTTACGGCGGCGATGGCGGCCAGCAATTTATTTTCCGCTGTCACTGCAAGGCTCACTGCATGGGGGGGTCGATCGGCCTAGCCGCGCGCCGTGGCAAGATCCACATTTGATACAGCGATGTGAAGATCATGATGGTTGCTGCCATGCTATAGCCAAAACCACCGATGATGACGAGCCAGGCAAAGTTGGGATTCCACTTGGTCAACCACCACGACAGCACGTCCACCATCAGAAACAGGAATGGAATCGAAATCAGGATCGCCTTGTTCAATTGCGAGATGCCGGTTGCATAGCTGAATATCCAGCCCACGAAGAAGAAGATGAATGCGATACCGAACAGGTGAATGTGGGAAACACGGGTCAGCGTGGCCATCGACTGGCCTTCATCCACCTGGATCATCTTGTTCATCGTCTTGCGGTCACTAATATCGACCAGATTTGGCATGTTGGCATGGCAGGGAGAGCAGTATTGCTCGACATCCATCGAGATTTTCTCGTCCCATCCATCTTGTGACCCACCCGTTTCCGCCCACTTGATCATGTCCATACGCACTTCGGGCGGTGCATTGTCCTTCATCGAACCATTAAGCTTGGAAACCAGTTTTGATCCTTCCGTTCGATTCCCGTAGTAGCTATACACGATGTCATCAGTGGACAAGCCGACCTTGCCGTCCGCCATGCCGTGGGTCAACATGATCTGTGCCCCTGCAAACAGCAAGCCCAAGCCGATCACCAACAGGTAACCGCTGTACAAGGTCTTCATGGGCAGTGTCAGATCGGCCAGGGTGAACCTTTGAATATCTTTCATTTCAGTCTCCATAGCAACGTTAAATTTTTGAGCATTATATTCCTCATTGCGTCCAATGATTGATAGCTCTATCGGATCATTTCCTAGAACTCCAATGGGTCAATATCCAAGGACCAATGGATTTGCCGGGTTGGCATCCCATCCAGCTTGGGCTTCCACGCCCGCAGCATCGCCTGCAACGATTTGCGTTGCTTGCTCTGCACCAGCAATTGCACGCGGTGGTGATTTGCACGCTTGGGCATGGCGGCGGGAACGACACCGTACACTTCGACCGGAAAATGCAATTCCAGGGCGAGCTGGCGCGCCTGTTGCAGAAAATGGTAGGGATCACTCTCCCGTTTGCCCTCTGCACTCAACAGAGCCTGGTAGACGAAGGGCGGGAAACCCGCCATCCGGCGCTCGGTCAACAAGGTTTGCACCCAACTCTCATAGTCATGTGCACGCAAAGCCTGAAACAGTGGATGGTTGGGAAAGGCAGTCTGCACGATCACTTCCCCCACCTTGTCGGCGCGACCGGCGCGACCGCCGACTTGGGTAAGTTGCGCGAAGAGTTTTTCCGAAGCGCGAAAATCAGCACTGTATAACGCTCCGTCTGGGCTAACCACACCGACCAGGGTGAGATTGGGGAAATCGTGCCCTTTCGCCAGCATCTGGGTGCCGATCAATATATCGGCCTCACCATCGTGTATCTGTTTTCGCATCGCATTCCATGCGCCTTTGTTGCGTGTGCTGTCCCTGTCCACCCGCAAAATACGCGCGTCCGGGAAACGCGCATGCAGCACCTCCTCCATGCGTTGCGTGCCCATGCCGACCGGCTTCAGATCAGCATCCCCGCACGTCGGGCACGCCGGTGGCACGCGCTGTTGAAAACCGCAATGGTGGCAGCGCAGGCTACGGTCTTTCAGATGCAGCACCAGTTTGCCCGCGCAATGTTTGCACTCGGACAGCCAGCCGCAGGCGGTACACATCAGCACCGGCGCATAGCCGCGCCGATTCAGAAAGATCAGACTCTGTTCCTTGCGTTGCAAGCGTGTCTCAATGGCGGTGAGCAAGGGCTCGCTCAATCCTTCCTGTAGCGGCAATTGGCTAATGTCCAGGCAACGTACGGTCGGCAAGGTGGCGGGCTGCACCGCACGCTGTGTCAGCTTTAACAATTGATAGCGTCCGCTCTGCGCGTTGTACCAACTCTCCAACGATGGAGTGGCCGAACCGAGCACGATCGGTACACCACGCTGGTTGGCGCGGAAAATCGCCACGTCGCGCGCCGAATAGCGCAAGCCATCCTGCTGCTTGAACGACGCATCGTGTTCTTCGTCCACCAGAATCAGGCTCAATCCGGGCAATGGCGTAAATACCGCAAGGCGAGTGCCCAATACGATGCGTGCTGCACCGGATTGTGCCTTGAGCCAGTTTTGTGCACGTTCACCATCGGCCAGTCCGCTGTGCAGGCTGACCAACTCCGCACCGGGGAAACGGCTGCGGAAGTAGTGCTCCAGTTGCGGCGTGAGATTGATTTCGGGTACCAGCAACAGAACCTGGCCACCGCGCTGCAACATCTGGTGCATCAGGTGCACATACACCTCGGTCTTGCCGCTGCCGGTGATGCCGTGCAGCAGGAAGCAGCCGTAACCACTTTGCCGGGCGACGGCATCGACTGCCTGCTGCTGTTCATGGGTAAGCGCATGCGCATCCTGAAACAGATGCGCATCGTCCTTCGCTGCCGCACAGACTTCGACCCAGCCAGCCTCCAGCAACGCTTTCAATGCGTTTGGTGCAGTGGAAGCCAGCTCGCGCAGTTGCGCACCGCTTAACGGCGCTTGGTGCAGGGCTTGCAGGATGCGTTGTTGCACCACCCGCCGCTTGGGTAGTGTCGCCAGATCAAGCGATGTGCCTGCCGTACTTAAACAATAAGTTAGCACTTGCTTCATAGTGAATGGCGCAGTATCGCGCAAGCGTACCGGCAAAGCGGATAGCGCAATCATGCCCAGCGGATAGTGGTAGTAGTCGCTGCAGAAACGCAGCAGTGCGAGTAGTTCATGCGGCAGAGGGGGCACATCTTCCAAAACCTGCACAACAGACTTCAGGCGCCCTGCTTCCAGTTTTGACTCCGCCGCCCGCTCCATCACGATGCCGACCACCTCTTTACGCCCGAACGGCACCACTACACGCCGTCCGATTTCGACCTGCATCTCGTCACTCACAACATAATCGAAAAGTGTTGACAACGGGACGTCGAGCGCGACCCGAACAATCGATATGTTAGTGGTATTTTCTCGGGTCATTTCTTCGTAGTTTAGCTAATCATGTTGAACCATATAGGCATTTTTTCTTATGCACATCTACTGTGGATAAGTTTGTGGAAATCTTGTCTTGACTTAAGCTAACCCCACAGCACATATACGCTTTTATTTTCATGCTCATTTATTATTCACTCATTTCAGTGATTATTAAACAATGAGTTACGGAAAAAGCGAAAAGGCCATAGGTAGTTTCTCCCATGGCCTTCCTTGTCACAGTCGCCCTGTTCATAACCAACAGAGCGGGGCTTGATTTAATGGTACTTTTTACTCAACTCGTGCACCGCCTGCACCAGTGCGGCAACATTGTCCGGATCGGTGTGCTGCGAGATGCCATGCCCCAGGTTGAATACGTGGCCGCTGCCATAGCCGTAGCTGCTTAAAACTCTTTCGACTTCGTTGTGGATGACCTCCGGTGTGGCAAACAATATCGCCGGGTCGAGGTTGCCCTGCAGCGCGACCTTGTGTCCCACCTTTTGCCGTGCCACGCCGATGTCCATGGTCCAGTCCAGCCCGACTGCGTCGCATCCGCTGTCGGCGATGCTCTCGATCCACAAACCGCCACCCTTGGTAAACACGATGGAGGGGATGCGCACGCCATCCTTTTCCTTGATCAACCCGGCGATGATGCGTTGGGTATAGGCCAGCGAAAACTCGTGGAAGGCGGCATGTGACAGCGCGCCACCCCAGGAATCGAAGATCATCACGGCTTGTGCGCCGGCTTCAATCTGTGCATTCAGGTACGCCGTGACCGCCTGCGCGGTGACGTCGAGGATGTGGTGCATCAGCTTTGGTTCTTTGTACAGCAAGGTCTTCACCTTGGCATAGTCATCGCTGCCGCCGCCTTCGACCATGTAGCAGGCTAATGTCCACGGACTGCCGGAGAAGCCAATCAGGGGGATGCGCCCGTCGAGTGACTTGCGAATTTGCGACACGGCATCGGTCACATATTTCAGATCCTTGCCGATGTCCGGCACATGCAGAGCCTTGATGTCCGCTTCCGTTTCCAGCGGGCGCTCGAATTTCGGTCCTTCCCCATCGGCGAAATACAGGCCAAGACCCATCGCATCCGGCACGGTCAGAATATCGGAAAATAGAATCGCGGCATCCAGCGGGAAACGCTCAATCGGTTGCAGGGTGACTTCGGTCGCCAGGTCGGTGTTCTTGCACAAACCCATGAAACTACCCGCACGGCGCCGCGTTGCGCGATATTCCGGCAAGAAGCGGCCAGCCTGACGCATCATCCATAACGGTGTGTAATCGGTCGGCTGGCGCAACAAGGCACGCAGGAAGGTATCGTTCTTAACTTTGAAGTTCATGTCGGAATCAATTAAGCCTCTGTCAATTTCATAAATTTATTTATCCACGAAAGATACCAAAAAGCACAAAACAGATTTTGTTCGTGTGATTTCGTGTCTTTCTTGGGCTATGCGTACTTAACGTGGCAACAGCGATTTGCCCATCAAATATTCATCCACCGCCCGTGCTGCCTGTCTCCCTTCGCGAATCGCCCACACCACCAGCGATTGGCCGCGGCGCACGTCACCAGCCGCGAATACTTTCTTCACGTTGGTCTGATAGCAGCCGGCACCGTCGGTGCTCGCTTTCACATTGCCGCGCGCGTCCTTGTCCACGCCGAACGCATCCAGCACTTGTGCCAGCGGGTTGGTAAACCCCATAGCCAGGAACACGTAATCCGCCTGCAATTCGAATTCACTATCCGGCATTTCGACCATCTTGCCGTCCTTGAATTCGACGCGCACCGCACTGATCGCCTTGAGCACACCGTGCTCGCCATTGAATGCTTTGGTGGCGATAGCCCAGTCGCGCTCACAGCCTTCTTCATGTGAGCTGGAAGTGCGCAGTTTCAGTGGCCAGTATGGCCAGGTCAGCGGCTTGTTCTCCTCATCCGGCGCACGCGGCATCACTTCGATCTGGGTAATCGAGGCGGCACCCTGCCGGTTCGAAGTACCGACACAGTCGGAGCCAGTATCACCACCGCCGATCACCACAACGTGCTTGCCTTTGACGTTGATCGGGTTCTTGGCATCACCCGCGACTTCTTTGTTTTGCGGGATGAGAAAATCCAGGGCGAAATACACACCCTTGAGCTGGCGCCCCAGCACGGGCAGATCGCGTGGCTGCTCGGACCCGCCGGCAAGAATCACGGCATCAAATTCTTTTTGCAGTTGCTGTGGGCTGATGGTTCTCTTCGCATCGTTGGTGATGCCTTTTCCCGGTGCATCCTTGCCGACGAAAGTATGGGTCTGGAACTGCACACCCTCGGCGGCGAGTTGCGCCATGCGCCAATCAATCAGGCGTTTATCCAGTTTGAAGTCGGGAATGCCGTAGCGCATCAGGCCGCCGATACGATCGTTCTTCTCGAACACCGTCACCGCATGACCCGCGCGCGCCAGTTGCTGTGCCGCCGCCAGGCCGGCTGGGCCGGAACCGACCACAGCGACCTTCTTGCCGGTTTTATTTTGCGCCGGTTGCGGCACAACCCAACCGTTCTCGCCACCCTTGTCGATGATGGCATGCTCGATCGATTTGATGCCGACCGCGTCGTTGTTGATGTTCAGCGTACACGCCGCTTCGCACGGGGCGGGGCAGATGCGGCTGGTCACTTCCGGGAAGTTGTTGGTGGAATGCAGGACTTCCAGCGCCTGCTGCCAGTTGCCGCGGTACACCAAGTCGTTCCAGTCTGGAATGATGTTATTGACCGGACAGGCGTTATTGCAGAAAGGTATGCCGCAATCCATGCAGCGCGCGCCCTCTTGCTGTGCTTCGGCATCAGTCAGGTGTGCAACAAATTCCCGGTAATTTTTGACCCGCTGCTCGACCGGGGCGTAGCTTTCGCTGGCGCGCTTGAATTCCATGAATCCGGTAATCTTGCCCATTATGCGGCCTCCTTCTGTTGCGCCGCGATTTCCAGCAGTGCTCGACGATATTCTGTTGGCATCACCTTCACGAATTTGGGCAGATAACTCGCCCAGTTGTCCAGTATCTGTTTGGCGCGGGTACTGCCGGTGTAGCGCAGATGTTTTTCGATCTTGCCGCGCAACACGAGTTCATCCGCCCTGTTCAGGTGGTTGAAATGGACGCGCCCCTTGCTGTCCACTTCACCGGTTTCACTGGCACTGACTTCCTCCGGTACGCCCTCCAGTTGCACCATGGACATATTGCAGCGTTGCGGGAAGGTGCCGTCTTCATCCAGCACGTAAGCGACGCCGCCGGACATACCGGCCGCGAAGTTGCGTCCGGTCTGCCCCAGCACAACCACCAGTCCGCCGGTCATGTATTCACAACCATGATCACCCAAGCCCTCAACCACCGCGATGGCGCCGGAATTGCGCACCGCAAAACGTTCGCCGGCCACACCCCGGAAGAAGACCTCGCCTGCCGTTGCGCCGTACAACACGGTGTTGCCGACGATGATGTTGTCTTTCGCCACCAGCTTGCTGTCGAAGGACGGCTTGATAATGATACGGCCGCCGCACAGCCCCTTGCCGACATAATCGTTTCCCTCACCTTCCAACTGGAAAGTAATACCGTGGGCAAGGAAGGCACCAAAACTTTGGCCGGCGGTACCCAGTAATTTCACACGGATGGTATCGTCCGGCAGCCCAGCATTACCGTGACGCTTCGCCACTTCATACGACAACATGGCGCCTACACTGCGATTCACATTGCGAACCTCGGTCTCGATGGTCACCACCCGTTTGCCATCAAGCGCTTCTTTCGACTGTGCGATCAGTTCGTTGTCCAGCGCCTTATCCAGCCCGTGATCCTGTTCCTCGACATGCCGCCGCGCGACACTTGCAGCCACCTCTGGCTGATGAAACACCTTAGAGAAATTCAAGCCTTTGGCTTTCCAGTGGTCGATTCCGGCGCGCATATCGAGCAGGTCACTGCGTCCAATCAGATCATCGAATTTTCGGATACCCATCTGCGCCATCAGCTCGCGCACCTCTTCGGCAACAAAGAAGAAATAATTCACCACATGTTCCGGTTGTCCGGTGAATTTCTTGCGCAGCGCCGGATCTTGCGTGGCAACCCCGACCGGGCAGGTGTTGAGGTGACACTTGCGCATCATGATGCACCCTTCCACCACCAGCGGTGCGGTAGCAAAGCCAAATTCATCGGCACCCAGCAGCGCACCGATCAACACATCGCGCCCGGTCTTCAACTGGCCATCGACCTGGACCATGATCCGTCCACGCAGCTTGTTCAGCACCAACGTTTGTTGTGCTTCCGACAGGCCCAGTTCCCACGGCGTACCGGCATGCTTGATTGACGACAGCGGCGAAGCGCCGGTTCCACCATCAAAGCCGGCAATCACGACGTGATCTGCCTTGGCCTTGGACACGCCCGCCGCCACTGTACCCACCCCGATTTCCGATACCAGCTTGACTGAAATGGAAGCAGACGGATTTGCATTTTTCAGGTCATGGATGAGCTGCGCCAGGTCTTCGATGGAATAGATATCATGGTGCGGCGGCGGCGAAATCAGCCCGACACCCGGCACCGAGTGGCGCAATTTACCGATATATTCCGACACTTTGCCGCCGGGCAATTGTCCGCCCTCGCCTGGTTTGGCGCCCTGCGCCATCTTGATCTGAATCTGGTCTGCACTTGCCAGATATTCCGCCGTCACCCCGAAGCGGCCGGAGGCCACTTGCTTGATACGCGAGCGCAGCGAATCACCTGACTGCATGACCTGATCCGCTTCGATGCGGTTCTTGCCGATAATCTCGGATAGTTTCTCGCCGCCGTGCAACACCTTGAAACGGTTGGCATCTTCACCGCCCTCGCCCGTGTTCGATTTGCCGCCGATGCGGTTCATCGCGATGGCGAGTGTGGTGTGTGCTTCAGTAGAGATAGCACCGAGCGAGATTGCGCCGGTGGCGAAACGCTTGACAATCTCCTTTGCCGATTCAACTTCCGCCAGGGGTACCGGTTCAGCCTTTGGTTTTATCTCGAATAAACCACGCAACGTCATCTGGCGCCTGGTCTGGTCGTTGATGAGCTTGGCATATTCCTTGTAGGTTGTAGCGTTGTTGGAACGGGTCGCGTGCTGCAGTTTGGCGATGGAGTCCGGTGTCCAGGTATGGTCTTCCCCATGCGTGCGCCAGGCATATTCACCACCTGCTTCCAGTCTCTGCGCCAACAACGGATCGCGGCCAAACGCTGCGGTATGGATGCGTATCGCTTCTTCCGCCACTTCTTGCAGGCCGATACCTTCGATCTGCGTTGCCGTACCAGGGAAGTAGCGCTCGATGAAATCACTGTTGAGGCCGACCGCTTCGAAAATTTGCGCACCGCAATAGGACTGGTAAGTCGAGATACCCATCTTCGACATTACCTTGAGCAATCCCTTGTTGATTGCCTTGATAAAACGTTTGTGCGCGTCTTGTGCAGTCACTCCTGACGGTAATTGCAATGCGCCAAGCGTGTCGAAGGCCAGCCACGGATACACGGCTTCCGCGCCATAACCCGCGAGCATGGCGAAATGATGCACTTCGCGCGCCGAACCAGTTTCCACTACCAAGCCGGTGCTAGTGCGCAGCCCTTCGCGTACCAAATGATGATGCACCGCCGCCGTGGCCAGCAAAGCCGGGATTGCCACGTTCTTGGGGGATACCGCGCGATCAGAAAGGATCATCACGTTGTAACCCGCCGCAACCGCCGTGTCCGCCGCCGCACACAGCGCCTTGAGTGCCGCTTCGCACCCTGCCGCGCCGTTCTTCGCCGGATAGGTGATGTCCAGCACTTTAGATTTGTATTTGCCCTTGGTCAGCTTGTCGATGCCATGCAGTTTGGCGGCATCTTCGTGCGACAGTACCGGCTGATGCACTTCCAGACGCGGTGCAGGTTTTGTCTCCTCCACACCGAGCAGGTTGGGCTTGGAACCGATGAACGAGGTGAGCGACATGACGATCTCTTCCCGGATCGGATCGATCGGCGGATTGGTCACCTGCGCAAATAATTGTTGGAAATAGTTGTACAGCACCTTGCTTCTGCCTGACAGCACCGGCAGGGCAGCATCGGTGCCCATGGAACCGGTGGCCTCCTCGCCAGCGTTGGCCCTTGGCAGCAAAATGAACTTGATTTCCTCCTGTGTATAGCCAAACGCCTGCTGTGCATCTAGCAAGGCGTCCGGTGCGCTGACCTTGTGCGCAACGACAGGCAGATCGTCGAGGAAATAGCGCGATTGTTTTATCCACTTGCGGTAAGGCTTGGCGGTGGCTATCTGATGTTTCAGTTCGGCATCGTCCACGATGCGCCCGGCCTGCATGTCGATGAGGAACATCTTGCCCGGCTGCAGGCGCCATTTCTTGACGATCTTTTGTTCGGCAATCGGTAACACACCCATCTCGGACGCCATCAACACCACGTCATCATCCGTGATCAGATAACGTGCCGGGCGCAGGCCGTTGCGATCCAGTGTGGCACCGATCATGCGCCCGTCGGTAAATGCCACAGCGGCAGGGCCGTCCCACGGCTCCATCAACGCGGCGTGATATTCGTAAAACGCACGGCGCTCTTCGTCCATCAGTGGATTACCCGCCCAAGCCTCCGGAATCAACAACATCATCGCGTGCGGCAGCGAGTAACCACCTGCCACCAGCAACTCCAGTGCGTTGTCAAAACAGGCGGAGTCGGACTGGCCTTCGGCAATCAGCGGCCACAGCTTGTCGAGGTCCTCACCCAACAACTTGGAGGACATCACCGCGTGGCGCGCCGCCATCCAGTTCACATTGCCGCGCAGAGTATTGATCTCGCCGTTGTGCGCGATCATGCGGAACGGGTGCGCCAGATTCCAGGTCGGAAACGTGTTGGTGGAGAAACGCTGGTGCACCAGCGCAAATGCGCTCACCACCCGCTCGTCCTGCAAGTCACGGAAATATTTGCCGACCTGGTCGGCCAGCAGCATGCCCTTGTAGACAATGGTGCGCGATGACAGGGACGGCACGTAAAAGCCTTTACCCAGGCTCTTGCTCAACTTGCCAATCGCGTGCTCGGCGGTTTTGCGAATCACGAATAATTTACGCTCGAACGCATCCTGATCCGGTGTTTTTTTGCCGCGCCCGATGAATACCTGACGCATCACCGGCTCAACCGCTTTGACGCTTTCCCCCAAAGTGCTGTTATCGACCGGCACATCACGCCAGGCCAGCAAGGTTTGGCCCTCGGCTTTAATTTTGTCAGCCAGTATCTTTTCGCAAGCGGCGCGTGCATCTGCATCACGCGGCAGAAACAGCATGCCAACCCCATACTCGCCCGACGGTGGCAACTGGATATTGCCCCAGCCCATTTCATCGCGCAGGAATTGGTCCGGAATCTGCAGCAGAATACCAGCCCCGTCTCCCGCCAAGGGATCAGCACCCACGGCGCCACGGTGTGTCAGGTTCTCCAATATTTGCAATCCTTGGCTGACTCTGGTGTGACTGGTTTGGCCTTTGATGTGTGCGACGAAACCGACCCCACATGCATCATGTTCATGGCGCGGGTCATATAGACCTTGCCGCACCGGCAACGAAGAATTATTCACCTTGCTCTCACCTCAATCATTCAATAAGGGCACAGCAGACACCTGCTGCCCCGGAAATTCACCCAAAAGGGCGGGAATCCTACCTTAAACCAGCACCCAAGGGCAAATGCGCACCGTTCAAATCTCTTCAATTGTAAAAATGCGCTGGTATTCACGGATTGCATAGCGGTCGGTCATGCCAGCGATGTAGTCCGCCACTGCACGTGCCGGCCCCGCTTCCGCCTGCACCTTGGCTGTCGGCGGCAACAGGCGCGTATCGTCGATGAAGGCCGCAAAAAGATCGTGGATCACGCGCCGTGCCTTGGCGCTCATCCGCATCACACGGTAATGCCGATACAGCGCGCCACGCAGAAACACTTTAAGTTCGGTGTTAGCTGCGTTCATCTCGGGACTAAATGCCACCAATACCTGTGCGGCATGGATATCGGCCACCATCTCCGGCTGCGCACTCCGTATGTTCTTTTCTGTCTGCCGGATCAGGTCGGTAATCAAGGTATTGATCATGCGCCGCACTGTTTCATGCACCATGCGGCGCTCTTCAATATCTGGATACACCGCGCGCACCTCATCCAAATGCATCGCAAACAGGCGCACTGAAGACAACTGCTCCAAAGTGATCAAGCCCGATCGCAGGCCGTCATCCACATCATGATTGTTGTATGCAATCTCATCCGCCAGATTGGCGATCTGCGCTTCGAGAGAGGGGCGCCGATCCTCGAGAAAGCGCACACCCACATCTCCCAGCTGCGCGGCATGCGCACGCGAACAGTGTTTGAGGATGCCCGCACGTGTTTCGAAGCAGAGGTTAAGTCCATCGAAAGCGGCGTAGCGCTCTTCCAGTACATCCACCACGCGCAGTGATTGCAGATTGTGCTCAAACCCATCGTGATCCTGCATGCATTCGTTGAGCGCCTCCTGTCCGGCATGCCCAAAAGGTGTATGACCGAGATCGTGCGCCAGCGAAATCGCCTCGACCAGGTCTTCATTCAGACGCAGAAAACGCGCGATAGAACGCCCGATTTGTGCCACTTCAATGCTATGGGTGAGCCGGGTACGGAACAGGTCGCCTTCATGATTGACGAAGACCTGGGTCTTGTATTCCAGGCGGCGAAAGGCGGCGGAATGAATGATGCGGTCACGGTCGCGCTGGAATTCGCTGCGCCCCGCAGGCGCCGGCTCCTGCACCCGCCGACCACGCTCGCTCGTATGCACCGCATAGGGTGCCAGCGCGCGATCATTCACTGCATGACTCCAAAGTTTGCCGCAACAACCCGTCAGGCACGTTACTCTCAATCAATGCTCGTCCCAGTGCCTTCAACAATACGAAGCGTATCCTGCCCGCTTCAACCTTCTTGTCCAAGCCCATAAATCGCAGATATTTGTCCGCACCCAATGCTGGGGCGACGACCGGCAATCCGGCGCGCTGTAATAGCGTGCGCACCCGCTGCACATCCGCCTCATTCAGCCATCCCAAACGACATGACAAATCTGCAGCCATGACGGTACCCGCGGCCACCGCCTCACCGTGCAACCACACGCCATAGCCCATACCATTCTCGATGGCGTGGCCAAAGGTGTGGCCGAGATTGAGCAAGGCGCGCTCTCCGCTTTCGCGCTCGTCGGCGGCGACGACTTCCGCCTTGTTCTGGCAACTGCGGAAAATGGCGTATTGCAGAGCGCCCTTGTCCCGCCCGCGCAACTTGTCCATATTGGTTTCCAGCCACTCCAGAAATGGCAAATCGCGGATCAGGCCATATTTGATTACTTCGGCCAATCCGGCACTTAGCTCTTTGTCCGGCAAGGTCTCCAGAGTATCGGTATCCGCCAGCACCAGCCGCGGTTGATAGAAGGCGCCAATCATATTTTTGCCGAGCGGATGGTTGATTCCCGTTTTCCCTCCAACCGATGAATCCACTTGCGCCAGCAAGGTTGTCGGGATCTGGATGAAAGGTACGCCGCGCAAATAAGTTGCAGCAGCGAAGCCGGTCATATCACCGATGACACCACCGCCCAAAGCAATCAAAGGTGTGCCACGTTCGCTGTGGGAAGACAAAAGTTCGTTGTAGATCGTATTGATGGAATCGGCGTTCTTGTATTGCTCACCATCCGCCAGCACGATGCTGCTGCTGCGCACGCCCTGTCGCTCAAGATTTGATTGCAGTCGTTCAAGATACAACGGCGCCACCGTGGTGTTGGTCACGATCACCGTCCGCTTGCCTGGCAAATAGGGCAATAACAGCTCCGCCGTTCGCTGCAGCAAGCCGCTGCCGATATGAATCGGATAACTGCGTTCGGCCAAGCCTACCGTCATTGTTTGCATCTCGTTTGTCTCCTGATTTTCCTGTGGTCTCTGCAATGCAGCCAATCTTTCCAGCAGCCTTCCCAACAGCATGTGCACACTCTGTTTGCCGGTATGTATCACGATGTCGGCGATCTCCAGATAGCATGGGTCGCGTTGTTCATGCAGGGATCGTAGCTTCGCGTACGGGTCGGCGGTTTGCAATAGCGGTCGGTTGTGATCATGACGGGTGCGATGCCAAATATCCTGCACACTACTTTTCAGATACACAACTACGCCGCACTGTTTGAGTAACTCACGATTGGCAATACTCAATATCGCGCCGCCGCCGGTTGCCAGTATCATGTTTTTGCGCTGAGTCAACTCTTCCAGAGTGGCGCTCTCACGTTGACGAAAACCTGCCTCCCCTTCCACATCAAAAATGTGTGGGATCGTCACGCCGGTACGACGCTGAATTTCTTCGTCACTATCAACAAAAGTTCTTTGCAGTTTTCTAGCGAGTAGCTTTCCCACTGTAGTCTTGCCGCTACCGGGCATGCCCACCAGGATGATATTTCCCGATGTTTGTTTGAAGGAAGAGAGATTGGTATTCATCGCGGAAATTGTAGCTGAATTACGCTGCGTTGCAGCAAAACAAAGCCCGGCTTGCGCCGGGCTCTGGGTTGTTCGACTGCCACAGCGTTAATTTGATCCCAGCGTGTCCTTGAGAATTTTCGGCGTAATAAACACCAACAATTCTTTTTTGCTATTTGCGCGTGTATTGCTTTTGAACAACCAGCCCAGAATCGGAATATCTCCCAGGCCCGGCACCTTTGAGGTGGAGTCGGATTCGTCTTGCGTGTAGACACCGCCAATCACCACGGTTCCGCCATTGTCCACCAGCACCTGGGTATCAACTTTCTTGGTGTTGATGCTGGGCACACCGGAGAAGATGTTGCCGATCGAATCCTGGCTGACACTGATCTTCATGGTCACACTGTCTTCCGGAGTAATTTGTGGCGTAACAGTCAACCCCAGCACGGCTTTCTTGAAAGCAACATTGGTGGCACCGCTGCTGCTTGCCTGCTGATAAGGCACTTCCACCCCGGCCTCGATGGTTGCCGCAGTTTTGTCGCTGGTCACCACACGTGGGCTGGCGATATTTTTGGTTGTACCGTCAATGGCGGAAGCGTTCAGTTCCAGCGTCAGGGTTTTGGTAGCTGCCGCATTAAACAATGTCATCGTCAGACCACCCAAGCCGGAAGCGGCTCCAGGCAGATTCAAACTGCCTCCAGATACGCTAACTCTAGCGTTATTACCGGCCGGCGAACCTCCCTGGGCTACCGTCGGCCCTGCAAAACCCAGCCTGCCCCCCAACGTCTGATTGAATGTTTCCCCGGCTTCAACGAAGCGCGCCTCAATCAGCACTTGCCGCACGGACACATCCACCAGTTTGATCAGCTTGCGCACTTCCTCCAGGCTCGAAGGTACATCCTTCACGAACAACATATTAGTCCGCAAGTCGAAGTTTGCACTGCCGCGTTTCGACAGGATTCGCTGCTTGTCATTGGAGATCAGCGCCACGATATCCGCCGCTTTGGCATAGGCAAGCTGGAAATTTTCTGTGCGTAACGGCTCCAGTTCAGTAATTTCCTGACGTGAGGAAAATTCGATTTTTTCCTTTGCCGCAATTTCCTCACGCGGCGCGACTTGAATCACATTACCGTTCTTGCGCATATCAAGACCGCGGCTTTGCAGGATAATTTCAAACGCCTGATCCCACGGCACATCTTTCAGGCGCAGCGTCAGGCTACCAGAGACGGTGTCGCTGATGACCATGTTAAGCCCGGTGAAATCGGCAATCACACTCAATGCCTCACGGGTCGAGATATTCTGGAAATTCAGGGTCAGCTTTTCTCCCGAATAACCAGGCGCAAGCCCCTTGACCAGACGATTGGGATCTTCCGTCACAACCTTAACCTCAACGATGAATTTGTTGTCGGTCTGATAAGCCGAATACTCCCATAAACCTTTCGGTTCAATCGACAGGCGTGCGTTGCCACCCTGCACAAAGGCATCGATCATCTGTACCGGGGTAGCGAAATCCGCGACATCCAGTTTGCGCTGCAGACTACGCGGCAAGGTTGTGCCCTGAAAATCGATGATCAGTGCTTTGCCTTGCTGCTTTATATCAATGCCAATATTGGCATCTGACAGATCGATTTGTACGCGCCCTTCACCGTTGGCGCCTCTCCTGAAATCGATGTCGCGCAAACTGTGGCCTTGATCGCTCGCCGTACTGTCGGCAAAGTGCGCCGCCGCAACCGTTGAGGCAACCCCTCCGACCAAACCCTTTGGCTGCAACGTAATCAGCACATCATTGCCTTCGACACGCGTGTCATAGCCCACCATCTGCGTCAGGTTGATCACCAAACGGGTACGATTCCCAGCCTGTACGATATTGGCACTGCGCAGCTCTCCCTCTCCGAAGGTTTGCATCGACGTACCCAGTCCGTTCTCGGTGTTTGGGAAGTCAAAAGCGATACGTGGCGGTGTATTGATCGTGAAGGCCGCAGGCTGCGCTTTGGGTGGCAATTTGAGGCCGACCTTGAGCGTCAGCTTACCATCCTGCTCCGTGCTAGCCGTGATGGTTTGTATGCTGTTGATGGCATCGCTCGCTCCCTCCTGCGCCTGCGCGCTGAAAGCACACAAGGCAAGCACAAGCGCAAACAATCGAAAGAATTTATGCGGCATCATTTTAATTTGTTCCATATTTTCACTCCTAAATCATTCGGCCAATTGCAGACTGCTTTCCCGCTCTGTCCAGTCACCCGCGCTGTCCTGCACCATTTCTTTTACCTTCAGTTCGGTTTCGCTGACCGAGGTTATCTGACCAAAATTGAGACCGATGTAATTCCCTGCCTTGATCCGGTATATTTTGCCTTCCGCTGAACGAATGACTGCGTGTCCCACTCCTTTTTGATAGAGATAGCCGACCAGTTTCAAACTTTCCAATGGATAGTCTTCCAGCTCCTCCTTGGGGCGACTAAAGTCCGGCTGGTTCTGTCCAGCTCCACCTTTACCGCGCACTTCGGCCTTGCGTGGCCGGAAAGGATCAGGCAAGGAGGTTTCATTGTCGTAGGCAAAAGGTTCATAGGGCTTGATTTCTGGCGGAGGCTCCACCTTACCGCGCATATCTGCACCTGCGTTGTTCACAAAATCGCGCAGGTCCTGGAATTCTTCACCCCCACAGGCAGTTAGCAACAGCACAGCCAATATTAAAGTGAATTTGGCTTTCATCTTTTTTTCCTCGCAGCCTGAGCGGCACGCTTCTGCGCCGCCAGTTCATCTTCATCAAGGTAGCGATACGTCTTCGCTGTCGCCTCCAGACTCAAACTATCCGGTGCTCCGGCAACTCCCTTTATGGGTGATATCCTGATGTCATTGAGCGTAACGATACGGGGTAATTGCGAGACGTCGCTGGCAAAATTACCGAGATCGTCATAGCTACCGGTCACCTTGATCGCAATCGGCTGCTCGGTGAATACCCCGGTTGCCACTTCGCCGCCGGGGCGAAACAATTCAAACAGCAAACCTCGCCCCAGTCCTGCCTGATTGATATCAGTGAGTAGCGCATCCATTTCCGACTTGCTTGGCAACTGTTTCAACAGGGCGCCAAAAGACTGTTGCGTATCGAGCAATTGCTTTTTAATGATATCCAGATTGATTGCCTGGCGTTTCTTCCCCAGGTACGCCTCCTTCAAAGTCGCTTCTTCCTGCTGGATGCGCTTCAAGTTTTCATACTGGTCCTGCCAATCGAGAAAGGCGCCGGCCGCCACAACCACGAGGAACATGGTGGCAAATGCAATCAACTTTACAAGCCATGGCCAACCACCCGGCTTGCTTGGTTCAATATTTTTCAATTCTTCGATAAATTTCATCCGGACACCTCAACCTTTCTTGCCGGCACTGCCCGGTTTCGTAGTGGGCGCCGATTCTTGCCGGGTTAGATTGAAGTTGAGCGAGAACTCACTCATCCTCGTACCACCCACATTCGTCGCGTGAATCTCAACCAAAGTTGGCGAGTTCAGCCAGGGGGAATCTTCGATTGAGCGCATCAGGGTCGATACCCGCGCATTCGATTGGGCATAGCCGACCAGACTGATTTTCAGACCGGTCTGCCGGACTGACTTGAGATGTACCCCTTCCGGCAGTATGCGCAACATCTGATCCAGCAAATGCACCACATCGGATCGTGTCGATTGCAGGTTTTCAACCACATTTTTGCGCGCCAGCAACGACTGTGTTTGCTCGCGCAGTTTCTTGATTTCGGCAATTTGTTTATCCAATACTGCCGTTTCCTGCTTCAGGTATGCATTGCGGCGTTCCTGATAGTCAATCTGGGTCCCGATAGCAACATGAACCAATCCCACCAGGATCGCGCCAAGCACCAGCGCCAACGCACTCAACGCAATAAACTGTATCTGTCGTGCACGGCGTTTTTCCGCGCGATGCGGCAATAAATTAATGCGTATCATGACGGATCAAACCTCCGCATCGCCAAACCGCAGGCAATCATCAATGCCGGTGCGTCCGCCTGCAATTGGCGCGGCTTGATCCGGCTGGACAAGGACATCAGCTGAAAAGGGTTGGCCACCAGCGTACTGACTTGAGTGCGCGTGGCTACCGCTTCATCCAGCCCGGCCAGCGCTGCACATCCACCTGATATCACGACGTAGCCGACCTCGTTGTATTGGGTAGAGGTAAAGAAAAACTGGAGTGCACGTGATACTTCCATTGCCAGATTATCCCTGAACGGTGCCAGCACATCGCTTTCATAATTTTCCGGCAGGCCACCGTTGCACTTGCCCGCCTCCGCTTCTTCCGCAGTCAGGCCAAACGCTGCTTGAATTTGCTGGGTCAACTGGGCACCGCCTACTTGTTGATCCCTGGTATAGACGGATTGGCCGTTGCGCAGCACGTTCACATTCATCACACTCGCCCCGATATCTACCACCGCAATACATTGATCCGCGCCTCCACCGGGAAGCTGCGAACGAATTTGCTCAAAGGCGGCTTCTGCTGCGTACGGCTCGACATCCATCACAACTGTGCGTAACCCTGCGGCTTGGGCCGTAGCTACCCGATCCTCAACGTTTACCTTGCGCGATGCCGCCAGCAAGACCTCAATTTCTTCGGGATTGGTGGGCGACGGGCCGATCACCTGAAAATCAAGGTTTACCTCGTCCAGCGCGAAGGGGATGTATTGATTAGCCTCGGTTTCGACTTGATACTCCAAGTCGTCCTCCCGCAAACCAGCAGGCAGCATGATCTTCTTGCTGATAACCGTTGCCGCAGGCAAGGCGAGACTGACATTGCGGATGCGTGTGCCCATTCGCTTCCATGCACGTTCTAGCGCCTCGGACACTGCATCCAGGTTGTTGATATTGCCATCACTGACAGCATCAGCCGGGAGAGACTCAATCGAATAGCGCTCAACAATCAAGCCGCCCTTCTTCGGTGCTTGACTCAACTCCAGCAATTTGACAGATGATGAACTGATGTCCACCCCAATCATCGGCGGGGTAGATGTCTGTAAAAAATCTAACGGGATGTCGAAATTTCCTTTAATCATAGGATAGTTAGCGCACTTCCGTATAAACTGGTTTAAATCCTAGCAATAACTCTCACGAGTGTAAAGTTTTTTCTGGATGTCTGTTTTGCCGGTCAAGGAAGATATAATCGGGGCGTATATCAATTCCCAATAAATCTTGCCATGACTTCTCGCTGGTGGTTCTACCCTGTGCTCGGCTTGCTGCTATTGCCACTGCTCCCATTTCTGTTCCTGATCTTTGCGGCTATTCTGGCCTACCCAAGCCTGCCTTCACTTGAAGCACTGACCAACTACCATCCGAAATTACCTTTACGCATTTACAGTGCGGAAAATATCCTAATCGGTGAATTCGGTGAAGAGCGAAGGGATTTGGTCAGTATCGATGCTGTACCAAAATTGATGAAACTCTCCATTCTGGCTGCGGAAGACGACCGTTTTTACGAACACGGCGGGGTTGATTATATCGGTGTGATGCGTGCTGCCTATTCCAATTTTTCCTCTGGCGGTGTTAAACAGGGAGCCAGCACCATCACAATGCAAGTTGCACGCAATTTCTTTCTTTCCAGGGAAAAGACTTTATCGCGCAAACTCAATGAGATGCTGCTGTCCTTCAAGATCGAGCATAATTTGAGCAAGGATCAGATCCTCGAGCTATATATCAATCACATTTATCTTGGTCAGCGCGCTTACGGTTTCGGTGCCGCCGCTCAAGCGTATTTTTCCAAACCGCTTGCACAGCTATCTCTTGCCGAGATGTCCATGCTAGCCGGCCTGCCCAAGGCTCCCGGCGCTTACAACCCTGTTGTGAATCCCTCACGCGCCAAAATTAGACAGGAATATATCCTGCGTCGCATGCTTGATCTGGGTTATATCCAGCAGGATCAGTTCAAGCTGGCCATGAATGAGCCGCTACAGACCAAACAGACCGCCTACCATCAGGAGTTTGCGGCAAATGCCAGCTTCGTCGCCGAGATGGTGCGTCAGGAAATGTATGACCGATTCCAGGAAGAGGCTTACACGCAAGGCTACAGCGTTTACACCACGATTCGTGTTGCCGATCAGACGGAAGCTTATGTCGCGTTGCGCAAAGGTGTGCTCGACTATGACCGCCGCCATGAATATCGCGGCCCTGAAGGCTATGTCGACCTTAAGAAAAATAACAGCGATACATTGCTGGACACAGCCTTGCGGGATGTGCAGAACGACAACGAACTGATTCCGGCAATCGTATTATCTGTAAATCGCAAAGGCATCGTCGCCTATATCAAAGGTGGGACACACATTGATATTACAGGCGATGGCCTGCGCTACGCACAACAACAGGTGGGCGCAAATTTTGTCCTTCACCGGCGTATCCGCAAGGGCGCACTGATCCGTCTGCGGCAGAGCTCGGCAAGCACATGGGAAATTACCCAGATGCCGCAGGTCGAAGCTGCTTTTGTTTCCGCCGATCCGCGCACAGGAGCCGTCTATGCACTGGTTGGCGGCTTTGATTTCAACCGCAGTCAATTCAATCATGTCATCCAAGCCTGGCGCCAACCCGGCTCCAGCTTCAAACCTTTTATCTATTCGGCAGCGCTGGAAAAGGGATTTACTCCGGCTTCCGTTGTCAACGATGCTCCTCTCGTGGTCAACCTGTCTGATACCGGTGGCGAGTTGTGGGAGCCCAAAAATTATGAAGGAAAATTCGAGGGACCCATGCGCTTGCGCCAGGGACTCATCAAGTCGAAAAATCTGGTTTCGATCCGTATTTTGCAATCTATCGGACTGGATTACGCGCAGGACTATGTCACCAAATTTGGTTTCGATCGGGAAAAAGTTGGGCCTTATTTGACCATGGCGCTCGGCGCCGTCTCGGTAACGCCATGGCAGATGTTGGGCGGATACTCCGTATTTGCCAACGGCGGATACCGGATCACACCTTATCTTATCCAACGCATTGAAGACGGCCAAGGCAACCTGATCAGCACAACGGCACCTGTTGTGGCCGGAAAAGATGCTGAGCAAGTACTGGACATTCGCAATACTTTCACCATGGTCAACATGATGCAGGATGTGGTCAAACACGGCACCGCTATTCGCGCCATGTCACTGGGGCGGAAAGATCTTGCTGGCAAGACCGGCACCACCAGCGAATCAATGGACGCGTGGTTCTGCGGCTTCCACCCCACTCTGGTTGCCATTACCTGGGTCGGCTACGACAACCCGCGCAGCTTGGGCGAAAAGGAAACCGGAGGAGGTGCGGCACTACCGATCTGGATGGACTACATGGGCAAGATGCTCAAGGATGAGCCGGAGATCGAATATCTTGTCCCGCCGGGTATCATCACCGAGCGCATCAATGATGAGGGCTTGCGCGACCCTGCAAGCGAGAGAATCGAATACTTCTACGAGGAATTTTTGCCGCCGGAAAAGAAGAGTTTTCTGCACGATCTTTTAAAGCCCGCCGAAACCAATAATAACCAACTTTTCTGATGCGCAAGCCGCCTTTACCCCGCCGTGACCTGATGCGCGAACAGCTTGCGCACCAGGCAGCCAAGTTGATGCTCGACAGCGGCATCACAGATTTTGCCTTCGCCAAGCGCAAGGCGGCCAAGCAATTGCGTGCGTTCGATACGCAACACCTTCCCAGTAATGAAGAAATCGAAGCAGCCCTGCACAGTTATCGGGTGCTTTTTCAGCACAATGATCAACACCAAAACTTGCGCCAGTTACGTCAGGAAGCGCTTGCTGCCATGCAACAACTGGAGCCATTCCACCCCTATCTGACCGGGTCGGTATTGAGTGGAAATGCGGGTCCCGACTCCGACATCAATCTCATCCTGTTCAGCGACGATAGCAAGGCCGTGCTGCTGTTCCTGCTCAAACACGAACTGGAATTTGTGGATGGTGAATGGAGATTGAGGATAGGCGGGCACGAGGAGACCGTGCCGAGCTACACCTTGAGCAGTGAAGCGGGGACACCGATTCACCTTGTCGTTCTACCGGAGAATGCGCGTTACAGCGGCAGCCGCCACCCGGAGACGCATGCGGACATTGCGGCAGTGGAAGCGCTGCTAGTTGCCAGACCGTAGCCAGCGCGCCGCATCCAGCGCAAAGTAAGTCAAAATCCCGTCCGCCCCCGCGCGCTTGAACGCCAACAAAGATTCCAGCACACAAGCCTCCTCATTCAGCCAGCCGTTCTGCGCTGCCGCCTTGAGCATGGCATATTCACCACTGACCTGATAAACGAATGTCGGCGCTTTGAATTCGTCCTTCACACGACGCACAATGTCGAGGTAAGGCATGCCGGGTTTGACCATCACCATATCCGCGCCTTCCTGCAGATCGAGACCGACCTCCCACAACGCCTCGTCGGAGTTGGCCGGGTCCATCTGGTAGGTATATTTGTTGCCCGCGCCCAGATTGCCGCTGGAACCGACCGCATCACGGAACGGGCCGTAGAAGCTGGAAGCGTATTTGGCTGAGTAGGCCATGATGCGGGTGTGGATGTGCTGGTTGGCATCCAGTGCGGTGCGGATCGCACCGATACGACCGTCCATCATGTCTGAAGGGGCGACGATGTCGGCCCCGGCGGCGGCGTGGATCTGTGCCTGTTTTTGCAACACCGCGACAGTCTCGTCGTTGAGAACGTAGCCGACGTCGTCGATCAACCCATCCTGCCCGTGGCTGGTATAGGGATCAAGTGCAACATCAGTCATCACGCCGAGTTCCGGGAAGTTCTTTTTCAGCATGGCTACCACGCGCGGTACCAAACCATCTGGGTTATAGGCCTCCTCCGCTCCCAGGCTCTTCAAAGGCGTATCGATCACCGGAAAGATCGCCATCACCGGGATATCCAGCTTGACGCATTGCTCGGCATCTTTTAGCAGCAAATCAAGTGTCTTGCGCTGCACCCCCGGCATTGACTTCACGTCCTCGACCCGATTCGCCCCTTCCAGCACGAAGACCGGGTAAATAAAATCTGCCGAAGTGAGTATACACTCCCGCATCAAGTCCCGCGAAAACTGGTCATGTCGCATCCGGCGCATGCGGGAGTGAGGATATTTTCCGAGTATTTGCATGGCAATTCCTAATGATTTACTAAAGTAATGGAACTATTCTCGCACAGTCCCGTCAGAGCATACGAGTTGCGAAAGTGACTTCCCGTTTCTCCTCCCTGAGCGGGCGTCTTTACTCTGTAAAGACCCTTTGCCCCTGAATCTTTCCCCTTTGATTCAGGGGCATTTTTTTGATTTCAGATTAAGTTACTGCGCGATCCAATCGCTGAACGGCTTTTTACACCTTACCCTCATGTGAGATCAAAGCCACTTCCTGTTTTTCAGCCAATCCAACTTGCAATCACACCTTCCGCTTCATCCATGCCGACTTTCTTCAGGCTGGAGAAGAGTTGCACCGAACATTGCGGAGAAGGCTCATGCCCGTTTGCGGGCGTGATGTCGGAACTATAATGCTCAGCTAGGAATTCTTTCACGTCGCGCAAGGTTTTAGTCGCCTGCTGCCGATTCAATTTGTCCGACTTGGTCAACAGGATATGGATCGGCTTGCCGGTCGGTATGAACCATTCCAGCATGACCTGATCGCGCTCGGTCAACGGATGACGCGCATCCATAATAACCACCAGACCCGCCAGTTCTGCCCGCGTTTGCAAGTACTGACTCAACAGCTGTTCCCAATGCGCCTGTACATCCGGCGGCACCTTGGCGTAGCCGTAGCCGGGCAAATCCACCAGAAAACGGTTTTCGCCCAAGTCGAAATAATTGAGGTGCTGTGTGCGCCCCGGTGTTTTGCTGGTGAAAGCCAGCCGCACATGGTTGGCCAACGTATTGATGGCGCTCGATTTGCCCGCATTGGAACGGCCGACAAAAGCGACCTCCTTGCCGCCGTGCAGCGGCAGGTCTTTGATGTGATTGACCGTGGTAAAGAAGGTCGCTTTGGAAAAAAGCCCCATCACTTCCAGGCCGCGAAAATCTTGTCCGCTGCGGCGATGGTTGCCGCGATGTCGGCTTCGGTATGCGCGGCAGATACGAAACCCGCCTCGAATGCGGACGGCGCGAAATAGTGGCCCGCATCCAGCATGGCATGGAAGAAACGGTTGAATGCTTCCTTGTCGCAAGCCATCACCTCGGCATAGCCGGTCGGCGGCGTCTGGCTGAAATACAAACCAAACATGCCGCCTACCGATTGCGCACAGAACACAATACCGTGCTTCTGTGCACTCGCGGTCAACCCTGTGGTGAGTTGCTGCGCCAGTTGCGACAGATGTTCGTAAAAGCCGGTTTCTTGTACCAGCTTGAGCGTAGTCAAACCCGCCGCCACCGCCACCGGATTGCCGGACAGCGTACCCGCCTGGTACACCGCGCCCAATGGAGCCAAGCATTGCATGATGTCGCGCCGACCGCCAAATGCGGCGGCAGGCAGGCCACCGCCCATCACCTTGCCCAGCGTAACCAGGTCCGGCTTGATGCCATAGTAGCCTTGTGCACCTTGCAAACCGACACGGAAGCCGGTCATTACCTCGTCGAGGATCAGCACCGCCCCGTGTTTGGTGCACAGGTTACGCATGGCATCGAGAAAATCACGTTTTGGAGTGACCAGATTCATGTTGCCCGCCACCACTTCGACAATCACAGCCGCAATCTCCTGCCCCATTGCGGCAAATGCCTCTTCCAATCCCGCCGTGTCGTTGTAGTCCAACACCGTGGTCAGAGCGGCGATCTCGGCCGGCACGCCGGAAGAACTCGGTTGGCCGAAAGTCAGGGCGCCGGAACCGGCCTTCACCAGCAGACCATCGGAATGGCCGTGGTAACACCCTTCGAATTTAATGATGCGAGAGCGTCCGGTAAAGCCGCGCGCTAAACGGATTGCACTCATCGTCGCCTCGGTACCAGAACTGACCAGACGCACCATCTCCAGACTAGGCAGGAGTTTGCACAACAGGTTCGCCAGTTCCAGCTCACTCGCCGTCGGCGCACCAAAACCCAGTCCCTGTGCGGCGGCTTCCTGCACCGCCTTGACCACCTCTGGATGACAGTGACCGGCGATCATCGGCCCCCACGAACCAACATAGTCGGTGTATTTTTTGCCGTCCGCATCCCATACGAATGCGCCTTGGCCGTGTTGAAAGAACAGCGGTGTGCCGCCCACCGAGCGGAACGCGCGTACCGGCGAATTGACACCGCCTGGAATGACTTTTTGTGATGCCGCGAAGAGTGCTTCGTTGTGTGAGGTCATGCTGATACCTTGTTGAATAAAATTGAAAAATCTTTTGCCGCCTGCTCAATATCCGGCGCGTTCCACAGCGCCGAAATCACAGCCAGCGCATCCGCCCCTGCTTCGAGCAACGGTGCGCCATTGTGCGGGGTGATGCCGCCGATGGCGACGATGGGTAAATTAATTTCACTGCGCACCGAGCGCAACAACGACAGCTCCGCCTTCACCGCCCCGGGCTTGACACCGGATGAAAAAAACGCGCCGAACGCCACGTAATCTGCTCCCTGCCGCATCGCCTCGAATGCCAGCGGCGCGCGATTATAGCAAGACACACCAATGATCTTCGCATCCCCCAACAATCCCCTCGTACCGGACACGCTGCCATCGGCAGCGCCTATATGCACCCCATCCGCATCAGCCAGTGCCGCCAACCGGGCATCGTCATTCACCATGAAAGTGGCATTGAATTCGCGCGTCAGCCGGCGCAGAGCATGCGCCTGTTCTACCTTCAGTGCTTCAGCAGCGGATTTGTTGCGGTACTGCAGAACGCGGATCCCGCCTTGCAACGCCAACTTGGCTCGGCGCAACAACATGGCTGTATCCGGCTCGTCCGCCGTGATAGCGTACAAGCCGTCAATGGCGGGTTTCTTCACTTTTTTCTTCTTCGTCACCACGCCCCCAGAACAGGCGATCCGGAATATGTTGTCCCATGCCGGGGCGGAAGCCGTACTTCAGCGCCTCCCACGTGTATTCCTGCGCCTCGCGCACCGCGTCTTCCATCGACAGGCCGTTGGCAAGCAAGGCGGCGATGGCCGAAGACAGCGTGCAACCCGAGCCGTGATAAATGCCGGGCAAGCGCGGCCAGGTGTCGCTGCGCAGCAAACCACCCTCCCCGTACAGAGTGTTGATGACTTTTGGTGTGTGCTCATGCGTGCCGGTAATCAGTACATATTCGCAGCCGAGTTGCAGGATACGCTTGGCACTTTCAGCCAGGCCCGGATCGTCCGCTTCGTTGCTTTCATCCACAATCAGGCGCCTTGCTTCCATGCTGTTCGGCGTGAGCAAAGTCGTCTGCGGCAACAACAACTCGCGCAAAGCATCCAGCATGTCCTCGTTCGCCAGTTCATCACCGCGACCGGAAGCCAGCACCGGGTCGAATACCAGCGGGATATCGGGGTAGTCGGAGATCACTTCGGCAATCGCGGCGATGTTGTCCAAACTGCCGAGCATGCCGATCTTGAACGCGGCGACCGGCATATCTTCCAGCACTGCACGCGCCTGATCGACGACCCAGTCGGCATCGACCGCCTGCACATCTTCCACACCGCTGGTGTCCTGTACGGTAATGGCGGTCACCACAGACAGGGGATGACAACCCATACTGGCAATAGTCAATACATCGGCTTGCATGCCGGCGCCGCCGCTGGGATCGGTTGCTGAAAAGGTCAAAACAATGGGTGGAATGTCGGACATGATGGGTTGCCGCAGGTAATAGAAAACGGGAAGTAATTCTAACTGAAACTACTTGGCCTCGCGTTTGTTCACAAAATTGGCGATGCGCGTGAATTCAGCCACACCCAGGTTTTCCGCGCGCAACTGCGGATTGATGCCAAGCCGGACAAAATCAGCTTCGGCCAGCCATGCCTTGAGTGTGTTGCGCAAGGTCTTGCGCCGTTGTCCAAAAGCATCCGCCACGACATGCGCAAACAAGGCTTCGTTGTTGACCGTAATTTTTTCCCGGGGCAGCGGAATCATGCGCACGATGGCGGAATCAACCTTGGGCGCGGGACGAAACGATTGGGGCGGCACATCGAGCAGTTTCTCCATATCAAAACGGTATTGCAGCATCACCGACAAACGCCCGTAGGCCGGTGTGGAGGGCGCCGCCACCATGCGCTCGACCACTTCGTTCTGTAACATGAAGTGCATGTCCGAGATGCGCGCGGCATGCTCGGCAAAATGGAACAGCAAGGGCGATGAAATGTTGTAAGGCAAATTACCGACGATACGCAACGGCTCGCCCAGCCCGGCGAAATCAAATTTCAGCGCATCGCCCTCGTGGATGATGATTTTGTCCTGCGGGTAATCGGTTTTCAGCCGCGCGATGATGTCGCGGTCGATCTCCACCACGTGCAGTTTATGCAAATGCTGCAACAGCGGGCGGGTCAACGCTCCCAGGCCGGGGCCAATCTCCACCACGTTGTCATCGGCTGCGGGGCGAATCGCCCGCACGATGTCAGCGATGATGTTTTGATCAACGAGAAAGTTTTGCCCGAATTGTTTTTTGGCTTTATGCCCGCTCATTCTGCACCATTTCCACCGCGACCTTGATCGCCTCCAGCAGACTACCGACCTCGGCCTTGCCCGTACCCGCCAGATCGAGTGCGGTGCCGTGATCGACCGAGGTGCGGATAATGGGCAAGCCGAGAGTGACGTTCACGCCTGCACCGAAGCTGGCGTATTTCAATACCGGCAGGCCCTGGTCGTGATACATCGCCAGTACGGCGTCGCACTCGTGCAGGCGATGTGCAGCGAACAGTGTATCGGCAGGCAACGGTGGGCTGACGTCAAAACCCTCGGCGCGCAGCTTGTCCAGTAGCGGGATCATCACCTCAATCTCTTCATGCCCGAGGTGTCCGCCCTCACCCGCATGCGGATTCAGTCCCGCCACCAGGATACGCGGATTGGCAAGGCCAAAACGGTGTTGCAGGTCGTGCCGCAGGATACGCAGGATACTTTCCAGCAACGGTGCGGTAATCGCGTCCACCACCTCGCGCAACGGCAGATGTGTGGTGGCCAGGGCAACGCGCATCCCTTTGCCGGCGAGCATCATTACCACTTGCGGGGTATGCGTCAGCTCGGCGAGGAATTCAGTGTGCCCGGTAAACGGAATACCGGCATCATTGATGATGCCCTTGTGCACCGGTGCGGTGACCATGCCAGAGAATTCACCGGAAATGCAGCCCTCCACCGCGCGGCGCAAAGAGGCCAGCACATATTTCGCGTTGGCCGCATTCAGCTCGCCCGCCTGCGCGGCGCACGCAAGGGGAACATGCAACACGCTCAACTTACCCATGAAATGAGGGGCATCCGGCGTGTAGTCATGGAACTGAACTGCAAGCCCCAGTTGCGCCGCACGCTGTTGCAACAACCCCTTGTCGGCAATGATTACCAGCGGCAGTGCCAGCCGCACCAGTTGCAGACAAAGTTCCGGGCCGATTCCCGCCGGTTCACCTGCCGTGATGGCCAGCGGGTGCTGCATCAACTCTGGGCTTCGCGATATTCGATGAAAGCCCGATCGCGCAACTGGCGCAGCCAATCCTGATAGGCCTCATCCGATTTGTAGGCACGGATGGCATTGCGCGCCTGCTGTTTCTTTTGCTGTTCGCTGACATCGGCATTGCGCCGCTCGAGTACCTGGATCAAATGCCAGCCGAAACCGGATTTCACCAGCCCGCTGATTTGTCCTTCCTTCAATGCATTCATTGCCTTTTCAAACTCGGGCACCGTCTCTTCCGGGGAAATCCAGCCGAGCTCGCCGCCTTGTGCTGCACTGCCATCTTCCGAATGCAACCGTGCCTGTTCGGCAAAATCGGCACCCTTATCGATACGCTGCTTGATTTCTTGCAACCGTGCACGCGCATCGCCTTCAGACACCAACTCGCTGGTTTTAATCAGAATATGGCGCGTATGGGTCTGCGTAATGAATACAGGTGTATCGCTGTCGCGCCGATTGATCAGCTTGAGAATATGGAAGCCACTGGGACTGCGCAGAATTCCGCTCAATTGCCCGGGCTGCATGGTTGCCAGAGCCTCCGCGAACAGACCGGGCAATTCGTTGCTGGGCCGCCAACCGATCTGGCCGCCCTGCAACGCATCCCTGGCATCGGAATAGCCTGCCGCAATCTGTGCAAACTCGGCGCCGCCACGTAATTTCTGCAGCGCATCTTCCGCACGACGTTGCAGACCGCGCAGATTTTCGGCAGTCGCCTGTTCCGGCACCACAATCAGGATATGTGCAAGTTGCAGTTGCTCGCCCCTTTGGCCCTGTTTGGCTTGGGTATCGAGATAAGCCTCGATGTCGCTATCGCTGATGAACAGCTTGCTGTCGACCTCGCGCTCACGCAACCGCACCGACAATATCTCACCGCGGATTTCTTCACGGAACCGTGCGAAATCGATGCCGTCCTTTTCCAGTTTGGCGCGAAACAGCACAAGCGAGGCAAAATTATTTTGTTGCGCGATGCGTTGCAGCGCACTCTCCAACTGCACGTCATCCACCTGCACACCGTTCTCCTTGGCAAACTGTATTTGCAGTTTCTCCTGGATCATCCGTTCCAACACCTGCTTTTCCAGAATGCCGCGCTCGGGTAGCTGTGTCCCCTGTCTTTGCAATTGCTGCACCACGACCTGCATGCGTTGTGCCAATTCCAGCCGGGTAATGACATCGTCGTTGACCACAACGTGCACGGCATCAATTATGGTGGGCGATGTCTCGGCCAGCACCGGATTGGCACAAACCGTGCACAGCAACAGCATCAGGATTTTCTTGTTCGGCATGGGTTCTCTCAATAGATGTAAATCAATGCAAGCCTTCGACCGGCTTGACGATGGTTGTTGCGTTCAGCTTGGAATAGCCCGGCACACTATCGCGCAAAGCATCGAGCGGGTCAGAGCCGATCTGCACCAGATCGTTCAGCTCAAGCTGAACAAAGAACCCGGTAGTGCGCTCGTTCGTTGCCGTGGTGAAACTCTGCGCCACCAGACGCACTGCCCAACACGCGGCATTATACTCAAGCCCGCCAAGTGCCTCCAAAATACGCGTATCACGCAAGGAATAATTGAACCGGCCCACACCGTGCCAGCGTCCAAGCAGTGGCCACTGGGTGGAGACATCGAGCTGGCGCAGTGTGTCGCGTGTATAGCGGTAGCCCAGATTGATCACCTTGCCCGCCTCCGGCTGATAGCGGGCGGCAAGGTTGTAATTTTGGGTATAGGCCAGATTCGGGTTGTATTGCAGCTGGCTATCCAGCCGCCATGCAGCGTTAACCCTGCCACCCAGGGTTGCCAGAATGTCGGAACGGCTGGTGTTGCCGCTGGGTGTCACCAGATTCACCTGCGGTGTTTCGAGGAAAAAGCGTTCCGCCACGGCACCCCGTAACCTTTCCGAACCATCATTGTCGGCCATCACCCGCGAAGTGAGAGCGAGCGTCACCATATTGGCATCACCCACCCGATCACTGCCCAGAAAACGGTTTTCGCTGAACATCTGGCTGAAACTGAACGGCGCTTCGGCCGAATCAAAATTCGGCAGTGATGCCTGATCACGGTAAGGGATGCGCACGTAATAAGCGCGCGGCTCCAGCGTTTGCACAAAGTCGGAGCCGAGGAAGGAGTTGTTGCGTTCAAAGATCAGCCCGCTATCCAGGCTGAAAATAGGCACCGCACGCGAAGTATTGGGCTGCGCGGACGGGCTGCCCAGCACATAGTCGGTGTAATGCACTCCCAGTTTCGGGGTCAGAAAGTAGCCGGGATCGCTCGCCAGCGCGTAACTGATCGACGGGTAAAGCACCAGACGCTGGCCATTGACGAGTGTGGGGTGGCGATAATCCACATACTCGCCGGCCAGCACCATATTCGCCCCGGCCAACGTCTGCCGTGCGCTCAGGTTTATCTGCGGCTGGCGACGATAAGGCACAGCCACAAGTGCCAAGGGATCCTGCAGCGTCTGGTAGCGTTGCACACGCGCCGAAGCGTTCCACCAGTCGCCGTTGTAGCTGACCGCGCCTTCGCGCAAAAGGTTGACCTGCGCGCTGCCACTCACATCATTGGCCAAATCCCGGTAGTAATCATCATCAGAGACAGCGTTGATATTGGCTGCCGCAGAGAAGCCATGCCCCAGATTCTGGCTGTGGTGTAACGCGAGATGGGTGCGATCCCTGCCAGATACCCTGTCCCGCGCCAGTACATCGGCCTCCACCTGCCCGCCATAGGCCGGTTGCAAATAACGAAACTCGTTGTTGAACTGGATGCCGCGTTTGCTGATGGCGCGCGGTGAAAACGTCACATCGAGATTGGGTGCGATATTCCAGAAATAGGGCAAGGTGATTTCGGAACCACCGGAATTGGTACTGCCAAGGACCGGCCCCAGAAATCCGGAACGCTTGTCATCATTCAGCCCAAAGTCCATCCATGGCGTGTACAGCAGAGGGACACCCTTGAATTCCACCCAGGCATGATGGGCGACACCGACCTGAATGTTACGGTCAAGTTCGAGTCGGCTCACGTTGAGCAGCCAATCATCATTGCCTGCCGGGCAGGTGGTATAGGCCGCCGAGTGCAGCGTGTAGCGATTGTTTCCCTCCATCTCCACGCTCTCGGCACGGCCACGCGCAGCCTGCTCACCCAGTATGAATTGCGGCTGCTCCATTACCCCGGTGTTCTGTTTCATATCCATGTGCAGCGCAGGTCCGCTCATCTGGGTGGCGGCCTGCTCGATCCGCACATTGCCTTCAGCGTCCAACTGTTGTTTGCCCTGTTCGTAGATCAGGTGATCCGCATTGATCACACGCCCATCCTGGCGCAACTCGACCTCTCCGCTGGCCTCGACCTGCTCACCCTGGCGCGTCTCCATCCGTTGCGCGCTGATGAAGGCCACCCCCGGTTCGGACGGTGGCGGCAGCATTCTGAAGGTACGGTCCAGACGCAGTGGCAGCGTTTCGGTATGCGCCGGACAGGACAAGACAATCAGCAGGGAACAGGCGATCAGGCGCAAACGAAAAAGCATGGGTAGGTCATAGGATCAGGGGTGCTAAAATCGCACAAAACCCCGATTAAGGCAATCCAATGCAGCGCCAAGCACAGCTTACCGACTGGCTTTCCAGCCTTTATCCCGACCAGCCGTTCACTCTCGCTCCCGCTTCTGCCGATGCCAGCTTCCGCCGTTATTTCCGTGTCACGTTTGCTGATGGAACGACGCTAGTCGTTATGGATGCACCACCCCGACATGAGGACTGCAAGCCCTTCCTGCATGTGGGCAAGCTGTTCGAAGATGCCGGAACGCATGTGCCACACGTCTATGCGCAGGATCTGGATCAAGGATATTTGCTGCTGTCCGACCTCGGCAACACCACCTATCTGCAAGCATTGGGCATGGGCAATGCCAAACAGCTTTACGCCGCCGCCACCGATGCCCTGATCAAAATCCAGCTCGCCTCAAAACCAGAAGAACTGCCCCCCTACGATGAAGCCTTGTTACGGCGCGAACTGAACCTGTTCCCCGAGTGGTACATCGCCAAGCACCTCGGTGTGACGCTCACCGCGAAACAACAAGCCAAGCTGGAACAGGTGTTTGAGCGCATCCTCGCCAACAATCTGGCGCAGCCCAACGTGTATGTGCACCGCGATTATCATTCACGCAATCTGATGTTCGTGCCGGACAACAACCCCGGCATCCTCGATTTTCAGGATGCGGTGTACGGCCCCATCACCTATGACCTTGCCTCGCTGTTCAAGGATGCCTACATCAAATGGGAAGAGCCGGAGATCATCGATTGGCTGGTGCGCTACTGGGAAAAAGCGCGCAAAGCCGGACTGCCGGTGCGCGAGGATTTCGGCGAGTTCTATCGCGACTACGAACTGATGGGCGCACAGCGCCACATCAAGGTGCTCGGCATCTTCGCCCGGCTGTACCACCGTGATGGCAAAGACGGTTACCTGAAAGACATGCCGCTGGTGATGGAGTATCTGCACAAGGCGTGCGAGCGCTACATCGACCTCAAACCGCTACTGAACATCCTGCTCGAGCTCGACCAACACATGCAGCAAACCGGCAAGAAAGGCCTTGCCTGATGCGTGCCATGATCCTCGCGGCGGGTCGCGGCGAGCGCATGCGTCCGCTCCCCGACCACACTCCAAAACCCTTGCTTCAGGCAGGTGGGAAACCGCTCATCGTGTGGCACATCGAACGTCTGGTGCGCGCCGGCATCACCGATCTGGTCATCAACCATGCACACCTCGGCGCGCAGATCGAACAGACTTTAGGCGACGGCAGTCAATACGGCGCGCATATTCGTTACTCGGATGAGGGTACGGCGCTGGAAACAGCGGGCGGCATCGCTTTTGCGCTGCCGCTGCTCGATGACGAACCCTTTGCAGTGATCAACGGCGACATTTATTGCGATTACGATTTTGCACACCTGCCTGCTTTGGCAGAACAAATGAAACCGGGTCAGGACAACGCCCATCTGGTTATGGTGGACAACCCTGCACATCATCCACAGGGGGACTTCGCTCTGCAAAACGAACGTATCGTGCCGCCCTCCTCAATCCTCGGCCCTCAATCCCCGAACCTGACATTCAGCGGTATCGGCCTCTACCACCCTGGCTTGTTTGGCAAAATCCCGCGCGGCAGCAAAGCCCCACTTGCTCCCTTGCTGCGCGAACAGATCGCATTAGGTCGCGTCAGCGGCAAGCATCACCGTGGCGTGTGGGCAGACATCGGTACACCGCAACGCCTGCATGAACTCGACAAGCAACTGCGCGCAACGCAGAATGTCCGCCATGACTGACACTTCAATCTACTCCCTCCGGCGCAGACACCTGCAAGAAAAAATGCAGCACGGCATCGCCGTTATTCCCACCGCTGCGGAAGCTTTGCGCAACGGCGACACGCATTACGACTACCGCCACGACAGCTATTTTTACTACCTTGCCGGATTTGCCGAGCCGGAAGCTGTGCTGGTGCTGGTTGCGGGCGAGACGATGCAATCCATCCTGTTCTGCCGCGAGAAAAACCCGGAACGTGAGACATGGGACGGTTTCCGTTACGGCCCGGATGCGGCAGCTGAACATTTCGGTTTCGACGCCGCCTACCCCATAGCGCAACTGGATGAGAAACTCACCGAACTGATGGGTAACCAACCCGCACTGTTCTATCCGCTGGGTACGGATGCCGTGTGGGATGCACGTTTGCTCAAACTGCGCGAAACCGTAAAAGGAAAATCTCGAAACGGCATCCGCGCACCAGGCGAAATACTCGACGTGCGAGAACACCTGAACGAGATGCGCCTATTCAAGGATGCGCATGAACAGGACATCATGCGGCGTGCCGCAAAAATCTCCTGCGCCGCGCACCGGCGTGCCATGCAGTTCACCCGCCCCGGCCAATACGAATATGAAGTCGAGGCCGAGTTGTTGCATGAGTTCTGCCGCCACGGTGCGCGCCAGGCGGCTTACACCAGCATCGTCGCCGGTGGTACAAATGCCTGCACCCTGCACTATATCGGTAACAACGCGCGCCTCAACGATGGCGAGCTGCTGCTCATCGATGCGGGCTGCGAACTCGACAGCTACGCCTCCGACATCACGCGCACCTTCCCGGTGAACGGAAAGTTCAGCACGGCACAAAAAGATGTTTATCAGCTCGTGCTCGCCGCCCAGTCCGCCGCGATTCAGGTCGCTACACCTGGCAATTCATGGAATGCGCCGCATGAAGCGGCGTTGCGCGTGTTGGCACAGGGATTCATCGACCTCAAGCTGTGTCACGGCTCGCTCGAATCCGTGCTTGAAACCGAAAGCTACAAACAGTTCTACATGCACCGCACCGGCCACTGGCTGGGGATGGATGTGCACGATGTCGGCGAATACAAGATCGGCGATGCGTGGCGCCCGTTGCAACCCGGCATGACCCTCACCGTCGAACCGGGCTGCTACATCTGCCCATCGGACAGTGTGCCGAGTGCTTTGTGGAACATTGGCATCCGCATCGAGGACGACATACTTATCACCGCAACAGACAACGAAGTGCTGACACAGGATGCACCCAAGACCGTGAGTGAAATTGAAGAAGTGATGCGCCGTGAATAACGCCTGCGACATCGCCATCATCGGTGGCGGCCCGGTCGGCATCGCACTGGCACTGGCACTGCGCGACAACGACCTGAACGTGGTGCTGCTCGAAGCACGCGCCGCCGAAGTCAACACCACCGACCCGCGTGCGCTGGCACTGTCTTACGGCTCGCGTTTGTTGCTGCAACGTCTGGGTGCATGGCAAAACATTTCCAACATCAGCGGCATTCAAACCATAGAGATCACGCAGAAGAACAGCGCCGGGAAAACCACGCTGCGCACCAGCGAATTGAAGTTGCCCGAGCTGGGTTACGTACTGCCCTACACCGCGTTGCATGCCGCCTTGCAGCAGAGATTGCACCAGTCCGACATCCACTGCAGCTATGGCGCGGAGGTGTCCGACCTGAACACCGCCGAAGGTTGCGCCACCCTCACCTATCAGCACCAGGGCAAAGAACACATACTCAATGCGCGCGTCGCCGTCGTAGCCGATGGCGGCAAATTGCTGGAGACCACCCATCCGCCGGAGGTCACCGATTACGGCCAGAGCGGATTGATCGCACACCTCACCTGCGCCGAGCCGCGCGAGGGTGTGGCGTTCGAGCACTTCACCGCGCAAGGACCGATGGCGCTGCTGCCTTATCTCGACGGCTACGAACTGGTACTCACCGCGCCGCACGCCAAGGCGGAAGAAATGCTGGCCTGGGACGATGCATCCTTCCTCGATTTTCTGCAACAACACTTCGGTGACCGCGTCGGCAACTTCACCAGTGTTGGAAAACGCAACTGCTTCCCGTTGCGCATGAAGCGCGCGCCGGATATCACCCTGCCGCACACCGTGTTCATCGGCAACGCCGCGCAGACCCTGCACCCGGTGGCGGGACAAGGTTTCAACCTGGGCCTGCGCGATGCATGGGAACTGGCGCAAATCATCCTCGACCACGCCCCCGACAATATCGGCTCCGCCGCCATGTGCGCCGCCTACCGCCAATCGCGCTGGCTCGACCGCAACACCGGCATCCGTTTCACCGACAGCTTGGTGCGCCTGTTCTCCAACGACCTGCCGCTACTGGGTCAAGCACGCTCCGCCGCGCTCACCCTGCTCGATCGGCTCCCTCCCGTGAAGAAATTCGTGGCGAAACGGATGATGTTCGGGACAAACGGCTGAATCCGGCCACTGTGAATCATTTCAAGGTTGCAAACTCAAGGTCAGAAAACTGTCGTTCGCGAAGTTCCGCATTGTGGACGATGCAGTCGATCATAGATGTTGTGTCGAAAGACAGTTGCTCGGCCATTGCAGTCGAATTAAGATTTGTTCGCCGACGTCCATTACACACCGTATATCAGTCATTAGTTCGGGTTTGAATCAATTCATTGTTTACCTAGAAAATAATATTATCTTCCAAATATTGACTAGCCAACAAACGTTGGCTACTATGCCTCTCATCGTTGTCCATGGGGGCGGTATGAATTCAATTGCAATAAAGGTCATGACGGTTCGATTAAAGGAAAATGTTGTCCTTGAGTTCGATACAAAGTTGAAGGATCTCAAACTCAGACGTGATGAGTATCTCAGAATGCAGTTGGAACGGGAGATTGAGACCTTGGCGGAAATTAGTCCAAACTCGGAGTTGGCAACACGCTACTTGCAGGCGACTAGAATGGAGCGCTTTTCAGATCGCCTTAAGGTCGGCATCAAGCTTACGGCCCGACTGATCGAACGCATCAACGAAGTCTGCTCTGAAAAAAGAGTTCCACGCGACTTGTTCATTGAAAGCTTTCTAGACTTTCTCGTGAACGGCTGGCCTGAATTCGGAGTGGATTGCAGCCCCTTGGATAAGGCGTATGAATACCTGAATTCCCCCTACAGGGATACTGTCAATGCGCCAAATCTTTACGCGCAACGGTGCTCACTTACTGAGGAGCAGGCTCGCATGCTTGACGAGCTTGAAAGCATCTAAATTGGGAGGCAGCCATGTCCAGCCTCATTCTGCAACGCGATGAGCACGATTGAAGGAGTTATATCATGTGCCACTATCTGACCAATTTTGTGGAAATTAGCTATCTTTCGCAGATGCTACGATGGGAGAACACTGCTCCGCCTGATGGACGCAAGGGGCACCTAGATGGCAAAGGTGAGGTCAACTCCCAGATTTCGCGTCTAGCCTATGTAATTAAGCTGATAGCCCGCGATGACGAAGTAAGGGTTTACAGCACTTTTGAGCGGCATACTCGTCGAAATGATGGACGCTCCTACATATCACGAGACCCCTCCTGGATGAATGCTCCATATGAACTTACATCGGGCTGGTATTGCGAGGGGGGGGCCAATATTAAACAGAAGCAGGATTGGATTGACAGCGTGAAGC
>JBAZFV010000008.1:0-40357 GCA_041653255.1 Sideroxydans sp.
GCACTTCAGTCGAAACAGAAAAAACTCGAATCTGAATTGACCAAGGCGCAAGCCGAACTCGCCGCTCTCAACCAGCAACTTGCCGATCCAGCCACCTATGCAAACCCAGATCGTGCGAAGGTCAGCCAACTGAATGCCGAGCACGCGCGGCTGCAAGCAAAAGTGACAGAGCTGGAAGAAGGCTGGTTGGAACTTGAGATGGCGCAAGATGAGGCAAGCTAGAACAACTCTCCCTTAATGGTCAGACTCTGGCTTCTGGCAGGCGTAAAACCCGTATATTTTCATCCTGTGTCGTGTGAGAATCGCAAAAGGAAACTCAAGCAAAGGGGTAAACCATGACAAATCTTATCGAGGTCAACAACCTGCACTTTTCTTATGGGCCGCTCAAGGTGCTGGAAGGAATCAATCTCACGATACCGCGCGGCAAGATTGTGGGAATCATGGGACCCAGCGGATGCGGAAAATCCACCTTGCTGCGTCATTTCGGTGGCCAGTTGCGCCCATCGCAGGGCAGCGTGAAATTCATGGGACAGACCGTTCACCAACTCGACAACAACGAGCTGTATGAGATGCGCCTGAAGATCGGCATGATGTTTCAGATCAGCGGCCTGTTCACCGATATGTCGGTTTATGACAACCTAGCCTTTCCCTTGCGCGAGAACACCACTTTGCCGGAAGAGATCATCCGCGATCTGATACTGATGAAGTTACATGCGGTGGGGTTGCGCCATGCCAAAAATCTGATGCCGAGCGAGCTGTCGGGCGGCATGGAACGCAGGGTGGCACTGGCGCGGGCGATTGCCACCGACCCCCCGCTGATCATCTATGACGAGCCATTTGCCGGACTCGACCCGATCTCACTCAACACCATTGCCAACCTGATACGCACACTCAACACAGCGCTCGGCACAACCTCGATCGTCGTGACCTATGATCTGATGTCCTCGCTCAAGATCGTTGATTATCTGTATTTCATCCATAACGGCGTAGTGGCTGCGCAGGGCACCGTGGATGAAATGCTCAATTCGCAAGACCCCTTCGTCCACCAGTTCCTGCATGCCGAGCCGGATGGCCCGATCGCCTTCCAGTTTCCCAGCAAACCTTATGCGGAAGACTTGAGCATCAGGACCTCTCAGGGATGAGTTGACGCTGCACGCATGACGCCTCGTCGGCAACGTACACCACCTCGCCCGCCTGCGCACTGCACACGGCGCATGCGCCCAACAGCATGCCCACGCTACGCCGCCACATGTTCTATCCAGTGCGGCGGCAAACGCTGCAAATCCTGTGGTTCATCCACATCGTGCAGTACCTGCGCCACATGCGTGTGCCAGCCGAGCCGCTCCAGCCTGTCCAGCGTCATGCCGGCAACGGCATCGGTGCTCCACGGCATATCGGTGAACAGTAGCGAATCGAAACGCCTCAAGCCCAGCAACGCATAGCCGCCATCTGCCGTGCAATGAATGACCGCGTTGTGATCGTCCAGCATCTGTGCCGCCTGTTGCAACAGGCACGCCGACATCTCCACGCAATCGGTACCGATCAGCAGTATGCGTTCACCGTCTTCACTTGCGCGTTTCGTTGCGCGCGCCATACGCGCACCGAGATCGCCCTCGCCCTGTGCGCTGATAACGATGCCTTCCGGCAACGGAATATCGCGCCAGGCAATATCGTCGGTGGCGGGCGTCGCACACAACTCGACCGTGCCCACATCCGCCTTCAGCGCGGCAGACACGGTATGCAATAACATCACGCGCGCCAGCGCCGCTGCTCCCTGTGCGCCCAGTGCGGGAATGAGTCGCGTCTTGGCAAGGCCGGCTTGCGGCGCTTTGGCGAAGATGATGATGCGCAGCGGTTTGGTCGCAGCATCATTCATCGGTATAAATCCGCCAGTTCGCTGGCATCCACCCCGCGCCAATAAGCCCAACGCAGACGCCACATCAGAAAGATGGTCGGCCACACACCGCGCGTCTCCCAGCGCCGACCGGAAGTGGTGACGCAATGACAGATGCAGGCCGGGCGCGAGATTCTCTTCAGGCGTTTGCTCAGTTCGATGTCTTCCATCAGCGGCTGCTCAGGGAAACCGTGCAGGCGCAGGAACACATCGCGCCGCATGAACATCGCCTGGTCGCCGGTGGCGATGCCGGTGAGACAGGAACGCCAGTTCATCATGCGCGCGACCACGCGCAACATGGATGACTTGCCGGCGATGCACACATCGAACCGTCCCCAGCAGTGGTCGCTGCCGCGCAAGGCCTGTGCGATGTGGTGCGGTGCATCCTGCGGCAACCGCGTATCGGCATGCAGAAACAGCAGCAGCTCACCTGTCGCAGCGGCTGCCCCCGTATTCATCTGTACCGCCCTGCCACGCGCCGACGTTACCACCTGATAACCAGCGGTGCGCGCCAGCTCCGGTGAAGCATCCATACTGCCGCCATCAGCAAAGATGATCTCGCACCCCGCCCGCTGCAAAGACAGCAGATGGCCGAACAGATCCGGCAACTGCGCCGCCTCGTTCAGAATCGGGATGATGACGGAAAGCTTCATATCAGCCACGCTTCCAGGCATGGAACCGTTCCAGCCAGCGCAGCACGCCCTGCGGCGCGTGCGCGCGTTTCCATTCACCGGCCGCATATTTATTGGCCTCGCCCAGCGTGGGATAGGTGTGGATGGTGCCGAGTATCTTGTTCAGCCCCAGCCCGTGCTTCATCGCCAGCACGAACTCCGCCAATAGATCGCCCGCATGTTCGCCAACAATGGTGACGCCCAGTATTTTGTCCTTGCCCGGCACGGTCAGCACTTTGACGAAGCCATGCGCCGTACCGTCGGCAATGGCGCGGTCCAGCTCTTCGTTATTAAATTTGACCACCTCGTAGGTGATCCCTTGCTCGCGCGCTTCCTGCTCGTTCAAGCCGACGCGCGCCACTTCCGGTTCGATGAAGGTCGCCCAGGGGATGACGGAATAATCCGCCTTGAACTTCTTGAAGTCGCCGAACAAGGCGTTCACCGCCGCATACCAAGCCTGATGCGCAGCGGTATGTGTGAACTGATACGGCCCCGCCACATCGCCCGCGGCGAAGATATTGGGATACAAGGTTTCCAGATAGTCGTTGGTGGTGACGGTGCGCTGGGTGGGTATGCCCAGTTCTTCCAGACCGAAACCTTTCAGGCGCGCACTGCGGCCGACGGCGCAGATCAGCGCGTCGAATTCGATGCGGCGCGTCTCACCGTCATGCTCTACCACGATGTATTTGTGCTCGCCCTCTTTCTCGCAGCGTATCGCTTTGTGGTCGGTCAACACTTCCACGCCGTCGGCGCTTAGCGAGTCGCGCGCCAACTCCGACACTTCGATGTCTTCGCGGATCATGATGCGTGGCGCCATCTCGATCTGTGTCACGCCGGAACCGAGTCGCGCAAAACTCTGCGCCAGCTCGCAACCGATCGGGCCGCCACCCAACACCACCAATCGCTTGGGTGCGCTATCCATTTCGGCGAAGGTCGACCACAAGGTATCGCTGGTGACATAGCCCACTTCGTCCAGCCCCGGCAGCGGCGGCACGAAAGGACGCGCACCGGTGGCGATGACGATGCTGCGTGTGGTCAATGTCTGTGTCGTGCCGTCGGCCAGTTTGATCTCCACCGTCCACGGATCGGTGATACGCGCATAACCTTGCACCACGTCCACGCCCAGTTCGGTATAGCGCTGCACGCTGTCGTGCGGTGCGACAGTGCGAATCACTTCATGCACACGCGCCATCACTTTGCGGAAGCTGAATTCCGGTGTGATCGAACTCAAGCCATAATGTTCGCCGTGGCGGATCTGGTTGGCCAGCTTGGCGCTCTTGATCAGCGCCTTGCTTGGCACGCAGCCGTAGTTCAAACAATCGCCGCCCATCTTGTGCGCTTCGATCAAGGTGACTTTGGCTTTCACCGCTGCCGCGATATACGCCGACACCAGCCCCGCCGCGCCGCCGCCGATGACGATCAGGTTGCGATCAAACTTGGCGGGGCGTTGCCATTTGGCGTACACGCGCCGGCGCTGCAGCCATACGGTGAATCGCTTGGCGATCAGGGGGAACACCCCCAACAAGGCAAACGACAACAACAGACCCGGCGACAGGATGCCGGATAGGCTTTTCAATTGCGCCAGTTGCGTGCCCGCATTGACGAACACCAGCGTGCCGGCCAGCATGCCGACCTGGCTCACCCAGTAGAAAGTGCGCGTCCTCATCGGTGTCAGCCCCAGCAACAGATTGATGAGGAAGAATGGAAACACGGGCACCATGCGCAGGGTGAACAGATACAGCGCGCCATCGCGGGCGATGCCGTCGTTGACAGCCTTTAGTTTGTCGCCGAAGCGCTGCTGCACGCTGTCGCGCAGCACAAAACGCGAAGCGAGGAAGGCCAGCGTCGCGCCAAAGCTGGAGGCGAATGAAACCAGAATGGTGCCTTGCACCAGACCGAATAACGCCCCCATCGCTAGCGTCATCACCAGCGCGCCGGGCAGCGACAATGCGGTCACCAGCACATAGCCGACAAAAGCTGCGCCTGCCACCAGCCAGGGCGACTGGTCTTTCAGCGCCGTGAAGTCGTCGCGCCGTGCTTGTAGAGATTCCAGCGTCATGTACTGTTGCAAGTCGAAGGCGAAGAACAGCACGACCAGAACACCGATGAACAACAGCAGGACGATTCTTTTCATGCCTATTCCCCGGCGCTCTGATGCGAAGGCGCAGCCGCCGTGCCGGAAATTGCGCCGCCGCAACTGCTGCCTTGGCCGGCGGTGCAGCCGTAGCAATGGTCAGCTACCCGTATGGGATGACCTTGCACATCTTCCCGCAACAAGTCGCGCAGATGCGGTCGTCCGCTACCGGGCAACGCCAGCCCCAGTTGCTGGTTGAAATCGCAGTCGTAGAGGAACCCCTGCCAATCCACACTGACCAGATTGCGACACATCACCGTTTCCAGATTGGCAGCGGCGAAATTTTCGTGCAACAGGTGCATGTAGTCGTTGAACTGCCCGTTGGAGATCAGCATGGAGCCGAAGCGCTGGATCGGCATATTGGCGATAGCCAGCAGCTGATTGAAATGGATACCGAAGTGTTGCAGCAATTCGCGCTTGTAATCGGCTTCCAGCGCCGACTGCTCCGGCGGCAAGGATGCGCCCTGCGGGTTGTACACCAGATTCAGCATCAGCCCGCTGCCGGGCAGGCCGTAACCCAGCTGGTTCAGTTTCTGCAAAGCGAGGATACTTTTGTCGAACGCGCCCTTGCCGCGCTGCTTGTCCACATTTTCCAGCGAATAACACGGCAGTGAGGCGACGATCTCCACTTGCTGTTGCGCCAGGAATTCGGCCAGATCTTCCTGCCCTGGTTCGAACAGGATGGTCAGATTACAGCGGTCAATCACATGGCAATTCTGGTTCCGTGCCGCGCGCACCAGTGTGCGGAAACCTTGGTGCAACTCGGGCGCACCGCCGGTCAGATCGAGTGTGTGCAAGTTGCGCGCGGCCAATACTTGCGGAATCAGGTCCAGCATTTCTGCATCCATCATCTCGGTGCGATTGGGGCCGGCATTGACATGGCAATGCACACAACTCATGTTGCACTTGTAGCCAAGATTGACTTGCAGGATTTCCAGCATGCGGCGATGCACAGCGGGGAATTCGGTGTGTTGCAACAAGGGCAAGGTGGCGTGCATAGATATTCCTATTTGATTGGATTTCCAGATGAGTCGTGCCAGCCTTGCCGATTCTTGCATTTTCTAGTGCGATTCTCCCCACACTGCTTCGACCCGCGCATCACGACCGCAACTGAAACGATAGTAGCCATAGCGCACGGGGTTTTTCTTGTAGTAATCCTGGTGGTATTCCTCGGCGGGATAGAAGGTGCCGGCAGGGACGATCTCGGTATAGATGTGGGTAAATCGCCCGCTCTGCAACAAAGTTTGCATGCTGGCCCGTGCGGCTTTCTCCTCGGCAGCGTTCTGATAAAAGATCGCGCTGCGGTATTGCGACCCGACATCGCAGAACTGCCGATCTTTCACCGTTGGATCGACGTGCCGCCAGAAATAGTCCAGCAGTTTTTCATAGCTGACCTTGCGCGGGTCATAGCGCACACGCACCGCCTCGGCATGTCCCGTGCCGCCATGACTCACCTGCTGGTAAGTCGGCGCGTCCACGTTGCCGCCGGTATAGCCGGATTCGACCTCGATCACACCGCCCAGTTTTTCGAAGTCAGCCTCTATACACCAGAAGCAGCCGCCCGCGAACAGCGCGTTAGCCGTTGAAGCATCCGCCGCCCGCGCACTCGTGGCGAACGACAAGATACACACTGTCAGCAGCAGGCTCAGGCGCGCGCTCATGTGCGCAACGCCGGCAGCGGCGTCCCCTCGACTACAAATTCCAGTGCCAGACCGTTGTTGCAATAGCGCAGACCGGTAGGCTGCGGGCCATCGTTGAACACATGGCCCTGATGTCCGCCACAACGCGCGCAGTGATATTCGGTGCGCGGCCACACCAGCTTGAAATCGGTCTTGGTAGCGACTGCATCCGGCAGCGGCTGCCAGAAACTGGGCCAGCCGGTACCGCTGTCGTATTTATGTTTTGAAGAAAACAAAGGCTGCGCGCACGCCGCGCAGATGAAAGTGCCGCTGCGTTTCTCCTTATCCAGCGGGCTGCTGTGGGCAGGCTCGGTCGCGTCCTCGAACAAGACGGCGTATCGATCAGCAGGCAACAACGCGCGCCATGCCGCTTTGCTTTTCAGCAACGGCTTCATAGCCGCCATCATCATCTCCCCCGCCATCGCCGGAAATGCCATCAACACCGACAAGCCCGCCAGACCTTTCAAAAAGTCTCTACGTTCCATCATTTCTCCCGTTCAAATCGAAATGTGCCGTTATATCTTCTGATTCGAATGTCGGCAAAAATAAAGTCGCATGCACACGCCGACTTCCCCGCTCCGTTCAAAACACATGGAGTGACACAAGAATCATACCCGCGATACCGATTATGTAAACCATCATCGGAACGTTGATATGGGACTGATACCGCTATGAATGGCGGGATGCGATGTCGATTTGTTCGTAAGAATCCCCGCCGGAGAATGTCTCGATAATGCCGGAGGGGTTGCTGTCGACTGAGGCTGTGTGAAATGAAAATCCGGCGGCTGTCCCGCAGTTGAGCAGCGGAATATATGGAGAGGCGGATTGCCTGTCAGTCGTCGCCGTCAGGCACCGGGTCGCGCACCTCATTCAGCATATCCTCAGCTTCCAGTTCAGTCTTGGCATGAATCATTTTGATGGAGCCGTTCACTCCCCAAGCTTCAGCTTTGCGCAGTTGTTTGGCACACACGGAGGCTTCCCGGTAATTCTCATACTGCTCCAGCTTTTCCAGCTGGCGGATGGGACGTTCGGTGACGCGATAGATGTAGTAAGGCATGATTTTTCAGTCGGTCAGGATTTGGGGCGTTTCATGAAGGTTATGACATTACTGCCGGGTGCGTTCTTGCTGTCGCAACTGTTTTCACCCAGCCCGGCCAATTGCTCCGCCTCGTGCAGCAGATTGACGACATCGACATAGAATTTTTGTTTGACCATCATCAGTGCGGTGTAACCACCCTCGTTTTTTGCCAGCACATCCGCACCTGCCCGGAGCAGCATTTCTACCACTGCGGTTTCACCGTAGCCGGCAGCCAACATCAGCGGGCGCACACCGTAGCCGATGGGCGCCTCGATGTTGGCTCCTGCATCGATCAGCGCCTGAGCCACATCGGCGAATCCGCAATCGAGCTCGCTGTTGTAACAGGATTTCATCAGTGCAGTCCATCCCGCCGGATCGGCCGCATTCACGTCCGCGCCCGCATTCAACAACAGCGAGACCATGGCAAGGTCACCACGATGTGCGGCATGCATCAGCGCGGTGGCACTTTCAGCATCAGCCGCATTGACATCGGTGCCGGCAGACAGCAAACGCCGGACGCTATCGGTATCTCCGGCTTTGACGGCTTCAATCAATTTCATATTCATGTCGGTATCACCTATTTCTTCTCAACAGTTTTCTCCAACACCGAGCGGATCGCTTCAGGTGTCTGCATGATATTCATGAAGCTGTTCTTACCCATCATGCTGAGGTCTGGAAAATTGATGGCAATGCGGAAACGCGCATACAGGGCATAAACCCTCTTGCCGGAGACTAGCACTTCGTAGGGCAGATGCGCGGTGGATTTCACATCATGAAAATCAATTTCGGACATGATGAACGCGTCATCCATGTATTTATTTTCCGTGTTCGCCATGGCGACGCCGAACACACTCTCCTGGGTGCCTGGAATATCCACCCGATAGACCTTGACCACTCCATTGCGGTTGCTCGTGAGTTTCGCATCTACCGCCTTGACCGCTTCCTCATAACTTGCATATTCAGCCAGCAGGCTCGGTTCGTCGAAGTATTCCATGCCAAACATGTAGTGGTATTTACGCGCCTGTTTGACCGTCAGCCCGTGTGCGCCGAATTCTTCCATTCGGCCCAGCGCCTTTTCCAGAGCAACCGACACGCCGGACAGATCGCCTTCCATGCGATACACATGCGACATATAGACCGGGTTGGTATAACTCACCTGCACTTCACTGCCCGCCGCAGTCACCGATACGCGCTGCACTGCACCATAACCGCCGAACTTTTTTGAGGCAGCGGCGTTTTGCTTCAGCTCATCATTGGTAACGACGATGATGTTGGCACCGGGATAAGGCGCATATTCGCCGACCATCACGAAACCAGCACCGGTCAGTGCAGTTTTGACCTGAGCTGATTTATCGACCACCGTCCCCGCCCCCTTGGAGGCAAGGACGAAAGGTTTAAGCAATGCATCGGCGCTATATGCACCAGCAGATATGACCAGCATCGATAGCAACAGCCCAACTCGTATCATTCGCATCATGCTTCTCCTTATGGTGGATTACTTCACTGTTTCAACAAAAACCCGGCTCTTGGGCAAACCAAGCGCCAGGAAGAATCGTTCGGCAGCCGCGACTGCTGCTTCGGGGCCGGCGAGATAGATATCGCCCTGCATCAACTCATCCTGCTGCTTGCTGACCAAGGCAAGATATTCATACAGTTGTGTTTCACGTTTAGGGTTCATCACCCGCAGATCGAAATCAGCGACATGTTCGGTATAGTCGAGGGTGTCCAGCGCATCTTCCCAGGCACGGCCCACATTCGGCAGGTAGATCTGCTCCCGCGTCGAGCCGATCCAGTGCAGATGGATCGATTCCGCCTCAAGCGACATGGCGTGCTCGATCAAGCTTTTGATTGGCGCGAACCCGCCATCAAAGGCAATGAAAAAGAGCGGACGACCGGACTGCTCATGCAAGATGAATTCACCCTGTGGTCCTTCGACTTCTACCGTCTCATTGTGCTTCAGCTTATCGAAGACGTAATCCGAAAACAGATTCCCCTCCCGCTGATGCACATGAAACAGCAGGTTGCGGTCGTCACACGGACAACTGGCGATAGGCAGCTCTGCCGTATAAGCCCCCCCAACCTTCAGCACCACGCCCTGACCGGCCAGGAAGCGCAGGCGTTGACTGCGCGGGGTCTGCAGGTGTAACAGCATCACTTCGTTATTCAAGCTTGCCTTGGCTTTCAGGCTGGCACTAATCTGCTGGAAAGGAATGTCCTGTACTCCGTCGGTAACAGCGGCCTCGATCACGACATCGCTGACCGCCGTATTGCTGCACAACAGCACGACACCCTCGGCTTTCTCGGTTTCCGACAGCAGGTAGTCGTGGTGGCGCATCTTCTTCACCAGGCCCGACACTATCCGGCCCTTGCACAATCCGCAGTTGCCACCGCTGCAGCCATAGTTGAGTGACACCCCGGCGCGCAGTGCCGCTTCGAGCAGCGTCGCCTGTCCTTCGACCAGAAAATCCTGTTTGCTGGGCAACAGCGTGACCTGCGCCGACAACACGCTCAACACACCGTCCTTGATCGCCAGCGGATTAGTGAATCCGGGTTCCATTGCCTGTGTGACCTCGTTCTCCAGCCAGAGTCTCAACATCGTGATCGTCGCACCCGTTTCGCCTCCATCCTGCTTTTCGGTTTCCCTGAATTTGTCCCATATCCTGCCCAACAATGTGTTGAATTGCCTGATCTGCATTTCATTCTGCGTCAGGCGTTTACTCAGGTCGGCAATGCGTGTTGCCAACACTTCGGCATCGGGCAAAATGCGCTCGAAGACACGTTTGCCGAATGCACTTTCCTTGATCTGCATCACGCGCGTGTATTCGGAAATATCCTCCAATTGCGCATCGGGATAACACGCCAGCAGGTCCTTGAAGGCAACCATGCCATCGAAGGTGATCAACTCCCCGCTCTTCATCTTCTTCTGCAATTCGACACGCGTTGCCCCAACCAATCTTGCCGCACGGGTCAGACTCAAAGGGTGGCTCATTGTGTTCTACCGACCCCGGGTGTGCGCGATCTTCACGCAGTCCCTCGCGGGTGGAACCATGCCAGTTTTTCGCGCAGAGTGACCACGCCGCCGACAATGATGAGCGTGGGTGCCTGCGGCTTCTCGCGCTCGGCAATGGCAGGCAGCGTCGCCAGTGTGCCGGTAAAAACCCGCTGGTTCTGGGTGGTGCCCTGCTGCACGATGGCAATGGGTGTGCTGTCCGGCAAACCGTGCTCAATGAGCTTCGCGCACAAACTTTCCAACCCATGCAAACCCATGTACACCACCACCGTCTGCCGGGGTCGCGCCAGCAATTCCCAATCGAGATTCATCGTGCCATCTTTGAGGTGCCCGGTGACGAACACGCACGCCTGTGCGTGCTCGCGATGCGTCAGCGGGATACCAGCATAGGAAGCGACACCGGAGGCCGCAGTGATGCCGGGCACGACCTGGAACGGAATGCCCTCTGCCGCCAGGGTCTCGATCTCCTCACCGCCGCGCCCGAAGATGAATGGATCACCTCCCTTGAGGCGCAACACACGTTTGCCTTCCTTCGCCAGGCGCACCAGCAGTTCGTTGATCTCTTCCTGACGCATCGTGTGATCGGCGCGTTTCTTGCCGACGAAGATGCGCTGTGCATCGCGCCGCGTCATCTCAACGATGGGCTTGGACACCAGATTGTCGTATACCACCACATCGGCCTTTTGCATCAAACGAAGCGCGCGAAATGTGAGTAGATCGGGATCACCGGGACCGGCACCGACCAGATACACCTCACCGCGCACGATGTTGTCTTCATTCGCCAGCATCTGTTGCAGCATCGCTTCGGCCGTCGTTTCGTCGCCGGTCAGCACTTTTTCGGCGACCATTCCATCCAGCGCGTTTTCCCAGAAAATACGGCGCTTGGCAGGGTTGGTGACGCGCTGCTTGACCAACTCACGGAAGCGTTCGGCAAAGCCGGCCAGCCGCGCGTAGTTATGCGGAATCACTGTTTCCAGCTTGCCGCGCAGCATGCGTGTCAACACCGGTGATGCGCCGCCGCTGGAAAATGCCACCATCAGCGGCGAACGATCCATGATGGCAGGCATGATGAAACTGCACAGCCCGGGATCATCCACCACATTCACCGGAATGTTGCGTGCCTGGGCCAGCACAGACACTTGCTTATTGACACTGTGGTCGTTGGTTGCCGCGATGATGAGTGTCACGCCGTCCAGATGTTTTTCTTCGAAGCGTGCAGCAATCGGCTCGACACCTTGTTTTATCGCCAAGTCTGGATCGATCTTCGGCGCGACAACACGCACCTTCGCCCCCGCATCGAGCAGCACACCCGCCTTGCGCTTGGCAACTTCGCCGCCGCCGACGACGAGACAAAGTCTGCCTGTTATTTTCTGGAATACCGGTAAATAGTCCACGTTATTCCTCCACCGCTTTCAAAATCAGTGGCAACAGCGCTTCCGGTAATTTGATCTTGCCGGCCAGTGCAAATTCATGCGCGCGCGGCGACATCTTGTTCCAGGTCTTCCTGATGATGACTATCCATTTCATCTCATCGTAATCGGCATGCTGGCCGGTAAAGGCGAGCAGGTAATGTTCGAGGAAAGTCAGGTCGACGATATCTTCCATCATCTGCGTCCCGGGATTGTTCTTGAGCTCCTTCTTACCGACGATAGTTTTGACGCGCGCGATCATCGTGTCGTCGTAACCCGCCTCCTGCATCAGCTTGCCGGCCGTTTCCGCGTGAAACCTGTACAGCGTGGTGCGCCACAACATATAGCCCGGCTTGTCCATTGCGTAGTCACTACGCGGGATCTTCCAGCGCTGGATGTGCTGGGCACGTACCGCCAACTTTACTTCCTCCGGCGCTTCCGGCGCATAGCGCTCCTGCATGTCGGTCATGCGCTGCGCGTAGAGCAGTTCTTTCGGATATTCCTTGCCGTCACAGACTTCCCTGTTTGGATCCTCCGCATTCGCCTGGTCAAAGGCGGCAATGGCTTTTTGGTACAGAGTTGAACTCATAATATTTTCTCGCTGTTTGATGTTGATGTTTGTTGCCGACAGCGGCGCACGAAAGCGACAAAGCGTGTGGCCCAATAACAGCTGCCAATGGTGCGCAGGTGAGTGTAAGAGGCCAAAAGATTATTGATGATCAAGCCATCTTGCTTGCCGTTGATGCCGTGGCCGCGCTCGACATGGTAAGCGAAGCACATGTCGGCAGGAAGGTTCTCCAGCGAGGAATAATGAAATTCATGTGCGCGTATTTGCTTTGCCGGCGCATCGGGTCTGGGCCACGGATGACTGGCATCTTCTCGCAGATGCACATAACCGCGGCCAACGGGTTTCGCATGCATCTTCACATCACCCGGGATGGCGTCAACCATTTGATAAGTGCGTCCCAGATAGCCGATGCTGCGTGATAAGTACATCAGCCCGCCGCACTCGGCATACGCAGGCATACCATCCGCAATGGCTTGTTTGATCTCGCCACGCAGTGTTGCATTAGCTTCCAGTTCAGCGGCACAGGCTTCAGGGAATCCACCCCCGATGTAAAAACCGTCGACCTGCGGCAGGTGGGTGTCGTGCAATGTGTCAAACGGCACCAGCTCTGCGCCTGCCGCCTGCAGTGCATCGAGATCGTCTGCGTAATAGAAACCAAAAGCGCGATCGCGTGCGATACCGATCTTCACTTTTTCACCACAAGGCGAGGCTATGGCTGGCATCTGGCACGGAGCAGCCAGCGGCGTTTTCTCCGATAGCGCCAGGAGCTTGTCCAGATCGACCTGTTCCGCGATGGCTTCGCCGATTTGCCTGATCTTCGCGCTTGCCGCAGTGGATTCGTTGCTGGGCATCAACCCAAGATGGCGTTCGACGATATTCAGGCGTTCATCATGCTGGATCGCGCCGACCACCGGCACGTCGGTGTAGTGCTCGATAACTTGGCGCAACTTTGATTCATGCCGCGAACCGCCAAGATTGTTGAGAATGACACCGGCAATGTTGATGTCGCGATCGAATGCCTGATAACCCAGGATCAGCGGCGCGATGCCGCGTGTCATGCCGCGCGCGTCGATCACCAAGAAAACCGGCAGGTCGAGCAGTTTGGCCAGGGCGGCATTGCTGTTGCTGCCATCGAGCGACAGGCCGTCATACAGACCTTTATTTCCTTCGACCAGATTTACTTCGGAGGCGTGGCGGACGAAGGTGGCGACGACATCGTCGTCGTCCATCAGATACATATCAAGGTTGCGGCAGGCATGTCCGGCGGCTTGCGCCAGCCACATCGGATCTATGTAGTCCGGTCCCTTCTTGAACGGCTGCACGGCATGACCACGCGCTTTTAGTGCAGCGCACAGGCCGATACTGACCATTGTCTTGCCGGAAGATTTGTGCGCGGCTGAAATAAGCATCCGGTTGCTCATGGTTGCAACCTCAAGCGCGTTTTCTCATGTACGGATTCAGTGCTGCTCCACTTTTGGCGGCACTTCGCGCGGCACAAAATTCAGCACACGAACACCGATGGCAGTGATCAGGAAGGCGACCGCAAGACCGCCAATACCGAGCAAAACCTCGAACACGGAAGGATGATATGAGGCAATCTTGCCGTCACCAAAGGTGCTGCTTACCTCGAAGCCGGGGAAAATATCCAGCGGGAAGGCCTGCCCGCCGATGATGAAGACATAGAGCAGAGCGAACGCACCCAGAATAATGGCCAGCGACGCGCCGATCACGCTCTTTGTTTTACCGAGAGAGGGATGGAAGATCAGCAACAGCGGCAACAAATTTCCAATAACGATATAGCCGAACCAGAACAATTGCGGATAGATACCACCGTCGAGCAGGATGAAGTATTCGAACGCGGCCTGCCGCGCAAAATACAGATTGGTCAAGTGATAGGTGGCGACAAGATACAGCGCGCCGATGACAAACACCCCCATCAGCCGGCTCATACGCTTGCGCACATTCTCTTCCAGCGTCTTGCCATTCCACGCATAGATGGCGGTTTGCGCGAGATGGAATACCGCGAAGCCCCAGGCGAAAGACAGGATGATAAACATCGGCGGCAGGATCGCTGAAGCATAAGCCTGACGCGCAACCAGAAAGGCGAAGATCAGGCCGGTACCGGTCGTCAGCACAAAACGCCAGACAAACACGGCGAGCCCGGCTGCTTTCGACCACGGATACATACGGCGTTCCATCATGGCCCACAGATAAACAAACACGGTGGCGAACATGCCCGAGTAAAGCACGATGTTCCAGGCAAATACCGAGGTGAGATTGTAGTTGGTTGCCGCGACTATGATGCGATCGGGCCGTCCCAAGTCCAGCATCAGCACCATCAGGCCGCCTCCCAGCATGGCGATCGACAGCAATCCTGCCAGCGGCGAACGCGCTTTGTAATCAGGTTTGTTGAATACCGAGCCGATGGATGAAACATTGAGCACACCCGACGCGGCGACGATCAGGAAGATGGCGAATACGTGCGGCATACCCCACACGATCTGGTTGTTCATTCCGGTGATAATGTGCCCCTGCGACTCCATCTCGTGCACGGCAAGCAATCCGCCGCATACCAGCAGCAGGGCAACTGTGATGAACGAATAATAGAGTGGGCTTTTCAGCTCGTAGGGAGAGGTATATGACATTTATATTCCCTGGTAACGAACGCCCGGATTCAGATGCAGATCGGCGCGAATCTGGACGCTGGCGACAGTACGCACTTTCATGGCGATCTCGCTGTTCGTATCATTCAGATCACCAAACAGGATCGCCTTGTTTGGGCATGACTCGACGCAGGCCGGTTGTTTGCCCTCATCAATACGGTGGACACACAAGGTGCAACTTTCCACCGTTCCCTTGCCGCGCGGCACATCCGGGTTCTGGTTGTGCAGCGGCTCGTGCACAAAGGAACGCGCCTTGTAAGGACAGGCCATCATGCAATAGCGGCAGCCGATGCAGCGGTGCTTGTCCACCAGCACGATACCGTCCGCCCGCTTCATCGACGCGTTGGTCGGGCACACGTCGACACAGGGTGGATTTTCACAGTGCTGGCACATCATGGGCAGGGACAGTTCGCGTCCGCTGCTGACGTCCTTTATCTCGATCTTGCGTATCCATTGCGAATCGGTTGCGGCGGTACCGCCTGACAGACCGTTTTCCTTGTTGCAGGCGGTGACGCATTCATCACAACCCGTCTTGCATTGTGCCGTGTCAATCAGCATTCCCCAGCGCACTTTACTGCTGGCGCCTTCAGCCTTGCCATGGGCGATATCGAACAACATGAAGCCGGGTGCAATCGCCACCGCCGCCGCACCGGCGGAGGTCTTCAAGAAATTCCTGCGATGGGTATCGATTTCACTCATTTTGCATTCCTCTGCTGCAGCCAGGCACTCTTGCGCGTGCCGGAGTGGCATTCGAAGCAATCCGGCTTGACCGCTTCGTAGCGATGGCAGCCCACACAGAAACTGTCATCGCGCGCAATGACACTGTCGTCTTTGGTGCTGGCGTGGCATTCGATGCAATTCTTGAGGCTGATTTTTTCGTCGCGAATCCCTTTGCGTAATGCCTCATCGCGCTGGTGCTTGAGCAGGTGCATATGGTTTTTGCGCATCCACTGCGTATCTTCCACGCACTGACCACCCTTGCCGATGTCGAGCTTGGGCGCAGACGAATCTGCCGCCCAAGCACCAGTGGAGGCGAGCAATAATATCGATAACAGAAGAATTTTCATCATTTCATTTCCGCCACAGATAAAACACGGATAAAACAGCAAGACAACCCTCCATACTGTTTCTGTTTTTCATCTGTGTCGTCCGTGGCTGATAAATGTTTATTCACCCAAGCCCATCTGGATGTACCCAGTCGGGCACACATCGGCACAAATGTGGCAACCGATGCACTTGTCGTAGTCGGTTGCAACATAGCGCCCCAGTGTCGACTCGGTCTTCTTGACGCGATACACCGCCGTCTGCGGACAGTACACCACACAGTTATCGCACTCGAAACACATGCCACAGCTCATGCAGCGTTTGGCTTCGGCTACTACTTCCGCCTCGGTCAGTTTGCCCAGACGGTCCTCAAAGTTGCCGAGTGCGGTTTCCTTGCTCAAGGTGATACTTTGACGCTTGTTGCGTGCCGTGTAGGCAAAATGTCCGAGGAACAACTTGTCATGTGGAATGATGTAGCGATCGGAGCGATTATCATAATTATGTACCGCGACGTTGCTTTTATAGGTGCCGCGCAACGGGTCGTGTGCTTCCTCGATCTTGAGCCCTTTTTCTTCCATCTTGCGGATCAAATCAAACTGGTGCGCGTCAATCTTTGGACGTTTTTCCAAGTCGATTCCCAGCAGGAAGTGATGGATGCCATCGGCCGCGATTGAGCCATGACCGATTGCAGTCGTCAGCAGGTGCGGACGGATTACATCACCACCGGCAAACACGCCAGGCTGGCCGTTCACGACATAGTTGCGGTCAGTGCTGACGGCCCCCTTGCCATTGTTGAACATTTCCAGTCCGGTGAAATCCACCGCTTGGCCGATTGCGGACACAATCAGGTCTGCTTCGAGGTCGCGTTCGGTGCCTTCCAGATTCTTGATCTCCAGTTTGCCGCTGACAAATTTAGCCTCACACTGAATCACGCGCAGTGCGGTAGCGCGGCCGTTCGCATCGCGCACGATACCGATGGGAGCCAAGCCGCCAATGATGTCAATATCTTCCGCCTTGGCCTGCTCTATTTCATGCTTGTTGGCCTGCATCTTGTCCACCGGAAACACCGAGGTCAGCGTCACTTCCGCCCCTTCCTTGACTGAAACCGCTGCCACATCCTGCGCCAGACGGCCGGCGATTGCGGCTTCCGCATCAGTCGGTTGGGCATGCCTGATATGGCCGAGACGGCGCGCCACAGTCGCAACGTCAATGGATGTATCACCGCCGCCGACCACTACCACGCGTTTACCGATGTGCTGCAGCCTGCCCTCATTGAAAGCCTTGAGGAAAGCCGTAGCGGTGACTACGTTCGGTGCTGCTGCATCGGCGATGGGCAGTGCGCGACCGGCTTGGGCGCCCATTCCCAGAAAGACCGCATCGAACTCCTTGCGCACTTGCTCCAGGCTGATGTCGGTACCGACACGGGTCTTCATGCGTGTCTTCACACCCAAATCGAGAATGCGCTGAATCTCCGCATCGAGCACATCGCGCGGGGTACGGAATCCGGGAATACCATAACGCATCATGCCGCCGAGATGTTCCCGCTCATCAAAGATGGTCACGTCATGTCCCTTCAACGCAAGCTGGTAGGCACAAGACATGCCTGCCGGTCCACCGCCCATAATCGCAACTTTTTTGCCCGAGGGTTGAATGCTGGGTTTGATGAATTGGAGATTATTGGCAATCGCATATTCGCCGAGGAAATGTTCCACAGAGTTGATACCAACGTGATCTTCGACTTCGTTGCGGTTGCACCCGCTTTCGCACGGCGCCGGACAGACACGCCCCATCACCGAAGGGAACGGGTTGGCCTCGGTCAGACGTCGCCAGGCATATTCCTGCCACGGCATACTGGGCTTTCCGTCCGCGCCGACCGGTGGTTTTTCGGTGCCGCGCACGATGGCCAGATAGCCGCGAATATCTTCGCCGGACGGACAGCTTCCCTGGCACGGCGGTGTGGACTGGATATAGGTTGGACATTTGTAGGTATGGCTGGCCTGAAAAATCCTTTGATTCAGACGAGCAGCTTTACTGTCGCCATCTTTGTAACGGCGGAACGTCAATTTTTGTGGTACTTCGGTAGTTGCTGACATATTTTCTCCTGCCTCCAGTGAGTTTATTGCTTGTCGCCCAGAATGATTGCGTTACTGACCAGTTGATGCACCCCGCCCATCATCTTGCGTTCAAATCCATAATAGGGAGCAACCTTGGTGAATTGGGTCTTGCAGATGGCGCAGATCAAGGCGAGGAAATTGACCCCCTTCTCATCGACTACCTGCTGCAATGCCTCCATCCGTGGCAGCGCGCCCTTGACCCGCAAATCCATCAAGTCGTCGGTCAGCAATCCACCCCCGCCGCCACAGCAAAAAGTACTTTCGCGCGTGGTTGTCGGATCCATCTCGACAAAATTATTCGCCACCGCCTTGATGACGCTGCGCGGAATCTCGAATTGGCCGCCGGGGCGGTCCCCCATGCGCGAGCCGCGTGACACATTACATGAGTCATGGAACGTGATAATGTGCTTATCATTTTTCGATTTATCGAACGACAGTGCACCGCGCTCGATCATGTCCAGTGTGAATTCGCAGATATGGGTGGGCTGTCGGTAGCGATGGTCGAGCTGTTGTTGCAACATCCGGGCAAACTTGTCATCCGGATCTGCGCCATCCCCTACCCCGCTCAAGGTATTCCAGAAACTGTAGGCAACGCGCCAGGCATGGCCGCACTCGCCGACCACAATCCGTTTTACGCCAAGTTCCAGCGCAGCCTGACGAATGCGCAAGGCCACCTTGCGCAGTTGTTCATAGTTGCCAATAAATAAGCCAAAGTTGGCGGCTTCCGAGGACATCGAAGACAGCGTCCAGCTGGTGCCGGTGGCGTGAAACACCTTGGCATAGCCGATCAGACTGTCAATATGCGGTTCGGCAAAGAAATCGGCAGACGGCGTGATCAGCAGCACTTCCGCACCTTTGACATCAATCGGGAAGCGCACATCGATTCCGGTGTCCTCCTTCACGTCTTCTTCCAGCCCCTCCATGGTATCGGCCAGAGCAGGACCGGGCAGGCCGAGGTTGTTGCCAATTTTGTGCACCTTGGCGATGATCTCGTTGGAATATTTAGCTCCCATTCCAACTTCAGCCAGAATTTCACGCGCCGCCATGGTGATTTCGGCGGTATCGATACCGTATGGACAAAACACAGAACAGCGCCGACATTCAGAGCACTGATGGAAATAGTTGTACCACTCGTCCAGCACTTCGCGTGTGAGGTCGCGTGCACCGACCAGTTTGGGGAACAGCTTGCCCGGCCAGGTGAAATAACGTCGATAAACACTGCGCATCAAATCCTGACGCGCCACCGGCATGTTTTTAGGATCGGCCGTGCCGATAAAATAATGGCATTTGTCGGAGCAGGCACCGCAATGCACGCAGGCATCCATGAACACCGCTACCGAGCGGTACTTTTGCAGCAAATCGCCCATCTTGGCAACGGCCTTGTCGTGCCAGTCGTCCACCAGTTTCCCGGGAAATCCCAGATCTGTCTGTATTCTCTCATTGGCAATGTACGGTCCAGAGCCTTCCATCGCTCCCGGAACCAACTTTGGGATAATGGGGATGGTGCGATAGGCCGGTGCGGTGACTTCCGCCATGTCAGTTCTCCGATTCCATTTTTTTAGCCCACCCGCTCATGTGACGCTTCTCGCGCGGATTGTCAGTCTGATTGCGCGTTGGCGAGAAAAAGATACCCGGTGCATGCAGCAACTTACTGATGGGAAACAAAGCCAGCAATGCGATAACCAACAATAAATGCAGCAACAACGGGGCATCGGTGGGTAGCTGCCCGATATTGAAACCCATCAGGCCGATGAAAAAAGATTTCACAGAAACCACATCGGTATGTGTCACGAACTGCATCATCAGGCCGGAACTGGCGATGGCGATGAGTAAGACCAACCACAGGTGGTCGGAAGGCGTAGAGATATAACGGATGCGTTCTACAAAAATACGGCGTGCCCACAATCCGCAAAGGCCAAGCAGCATGGTGATTCCTGCATACAGGCCAAACGGTTGAATTAAAGCGACCCACCCCCAGACGGGGTCGGTGAAATAACGGAGGTGACGCATGATTACCAGTGCCAGACTGGTATGGAACAACCAGCCCAGAGACCATATCCACAGATTGGCCTTGAACAGACTTTCAAACAGCACCACCTCGCGAACCATACGCAACACCACGCCGCCTTGAGTCGTCGGTGCCGGAGTGGTCGGTATTTTCAGCGGCGCGGGAGTCCGGGCATAGGTCGTGATACGGGAGAGTAATCCCACGACAAAGAACAGCGTCGCGAGATAAAACAGAATTGCAAGAAGTATGCTCATCGTCGGATTACCCTGCCAGGCACAAGCTTAAATACAGCCGGTTGGCTTCGGCAGACCGGCGATCTTGCACGCCTGTTTGCCAGGGCCGTAAGGGAACAGGCCATACAAATACTCGCTGTTGCCCTTGTCTGCCCCAAGCTTCTTGCCAATGGATTTGGTCAGCACCCGCACCGCCGGCGCGATCTGGTATTCATCGAAATATTCGCGCAGGAAATTGACGACTTCCCAGTGCTGGTCGGTCATCTCTATGCTTTCAGTTCCCGCGATGTAGTCCGCTACTTCAGGATTCCATTCGGACAGGTTAATCAGGTAACCTTCCTCGTCCGTTTCGTAGCTTTTGCCGCCCACTTCAATACTAGACATGCTGTTTCTCCTTACTTGTGTTGCTGATTAAAGCCAGGATTGGCAATTCTTGTTATTCGCCGCCAGATCAACAAAGCCGGCGTAGTCAACAGGCAATACACCCTCGATAATCTTATCTCCCAAACCGCGTGCCTCCAAGTCTGGTAACAAGACATGCACCTTGAACTGTCCTATTGCGCCGAGCACTCTGGCCTCCACTGCGCTTCCTCGCACAGCGGCATAGACGCCATCTTCTATCAGCAGGATGTCGCCACCCGTCGCACAGTTCAGACAGCTTTCCAGCGCAACGCTGGACATGGGTGATTTATTGATGATGTGCAGCATGCGTCCCCCTCAAAAACTCAAGACTACGTCTTGTTCATCCATCAAAGTGCCCAACTCGGTACGGCTCAATACGGTCACATCCACCAGCAGGTCCTCTTCGGTGAGACCGCGCGCTGCCAACGCCTCTTTTTCGACATACAACTTCTCGATGTCGTAGTCTTCGAGCGCACGGTAGGCGGGAGAGAAGTTCTTGGTCTCAATGCCCTTGGTCTGCTGACCTTTTTTAAGCTGGTACACACCATCATCGAGAAAGGCAAGCGACACATCCTGGTCGAAGGCGGCGGTAATCAACACCACCTCCAATGCCTCCAGCGCATAAATCGTGCCGTAGGGTGCCTTGCGATTGACGAACATGAATTTTTTTGTATTACTCATTCAATTCTCCTCAATCGCCAAATGTGACAAGGCGATCGCACTTGATTCCGGCCTCAACCAACTGCCCCAGCCCGGAGATGCGAAAACCCTGCGCCAGATTCTCTTCCTTGATCCCGCGCCGCAGTGCAGCTGCAACACATACCACCAAATCAACCTTGTGTTCTTCAGCCAGTTTGCTCCAGCGATTCACGATGTGACGGTCATCCTGGGGCGGCTCGGTGAGTTTGGATGCATTGTTGACACCGTCGTGATAGAAAAACACACGCCAGACCTCATGCCCTTTGGCAATCGCGGCCTTCGCAAACAGGTAAGCAGTGTCGCTCGCCTGATGCTGATAAGGGCCTTCATTGACTACGATACCGAACTTCATTCCTTCTCCTTCTCGATCAGAAGCGGATATGCGTCGAAGCGTTCAAGTTGGTACGAGAACCGCGCCAGTCGTCGATCAGATACTTGGTAAACGGCAACCCGGTCTTCTCGAAGAAACGCGGCCAGCCGATACGATCTATCCAGTCGGCCATACGCTCCCACGGACGTCCATCTTCCTTGTAGACGTACAGGATGCGCTTCACCACTTCGGAAACTTCAGGCCACCTTGGCGGATTATTCGGTAAGCCGGAAGCGACCATCTTCATGAAAGTCGGTTTGCCGCGTGCATTGGAATTCTTGCCGCCTACCCAGATTGCCAACTTCGAATTTTCCGGGTCGTTGATCTGCATCGGCGGGCAAGGTGGATAACATGCGCCGCAGCACATACATTTGGATTCATCGATCTCCAGTGAAGGTTTGCCGTTGACCATCGCCGGGCGAATCGCCGCGACCGGGCAACGCGCAACAACCGACGGGCGCTCACACACGTTGGCAACCAGATCGTGGTTAATGACCGGCGGTTTGGTGTGCTGAATGATGATCGCAAGATCGGCCTGACCACCACAGTTGATTTCGCAGCAGGAAGTGGACAAGTGCACGCGGTTGGGCATTTCTTCACGCCGGAATTCGTCGTATAACTCGTCCATCAATGCCTTCACCGCACCGGAAGCATCGGTGGCCGGGATGTCGCAGTGCAGGTAACCCTGGGTATGTGCGATCATCGTGATCGAATTACCGGTGCCACCGACCGGGAATCCACTCTTCTCCAGTTCAGCGATCAATGGCGCCACTTTTTTCTCATCCGCTACGATGTATTCGATATTGGAACGGATGGTAAAGCGCACCCTGCCTTCAGCAAAGGTGTCAGCAATGTCGCACAGCTTGCGGATCGTGTAGACATCCATCTGGCGCTGCGTTCCGGCACGCACTGTCCATACTTCGTCACCTGTGTGCGAAACATGGTGCAACACACCGGGGCGGGGACGGTCATGGTATTTCCAGTTGCCGTAGTTCTTGGCCAGCATCGGGTGCAGGTATTTCTTGTTGTCAGGAATCCCGGTTTCCTTGGGCTTGCGCTTTGGGGCAGGGGCTGCAGCTTGAACGGCTTGGTTCATTCTATATCTCCTCAGGCAACTTGCTTGTTGGCATTGATCTTGGCAACTTCATCTTCCCATCCGTCGGTACGGACGTAAGGATTCATGCGCGGTGAGTTGATCATCGCCGGATCCACATCGATTTCCATCGCATCGAGGAAGTTGGCCAGACCGATGCGTTCGATCATTTCGCCGGTACGCTCGTGTTCCAGTGCATTTTCTGCAAAAAAATCGATGGTACGCTGACCGAAGTCGACCAGTTTTTCCCGATCTTCTTCAGTATCCAGTTTCATGAACGGAATCACCACAGTACCCATTAAGCCGCCGATCTTCAGGTGGCTCTTGCCACCAACCAACACGGTTGCACCTTTATCCCGACCTGGAGCGAGTGCACCGGTCATTACATTGATGCAGTGCATGCAGCGCACGCAGTCCTGATTGTTGATCTCAATGGCATGAGTGTCGCTCACCGCCACACTGGAGATGTGCTCGCCTTTTTTGATCTTGCCGATTTCCTTGACCTGAAATGTTTTGGTCGGGCAACGTGCCACAATATCATTCACCAACTCATCCATGCCGTGCTTGACGAACCACTTCTTCGCCAGTGCCTCATCGGTGCGAATGTTGTCGCGCCATGTGCCGATGACCGCCATATCGGAACGCTGGATTGCGTTCATGCAGTCGTTCGGACAGCCGGAAAACTTGAATTTGAATTTGTAGGGAAGCGAGGGGCGGTGGATATCATCAAGGAAAGTGTTGATTACTGCCCGGTGTGCACTGGCTTCGTCGTAGCAGGATTGCTCGCAGCGTGCTGCGCCCACGCAGGACATCGAAGTACGCACTGCCGGGCCAGCACCACCCATATCGAAACCCATCTCGTTGATGGCGTCGAAGGCAACTTGTACATTGTCCGTGGTCGCACCCTGGAACATGACGTCGCCCGACTGGCCGTGAAGGGCAATCAGACCGGAACCATGCTTCTCCCAGATATCACAGAATTGGCGCAACGTGGCTGTGTCGTAATGCATGCCAGCCGGCGGCATGATGCGCAGGGTATGGAACTCGGCCGCATCCTTGAACTTGGGTGTACCGTCTTCATTTTTCAGCTCGGTGAAACGCGGAATCACACCGCCACCATAACCAAACACGCCGACTGTGCCACCCTTCCAATAGCCTTTTTTCGTTTTGTAGGACTCTTCCAGCTGACCGAGCAGGTCAACCATCATGTCTTTGTCCTTGGCCAGCTCTTTCAGGCCAGTAACGAAACTGGGCCATGGGCCGCTTTCGAGTTGATCGAGATTGGGAGTGTCATGCTGTTTCTTTGCCATAATATTTTCCTTTCAATTCAATCGCGTTACGCCAGATGAGTTTAGTATGGCGGCCTGAAATTTCGGATCTGTATGGGTTCTGTTCCTTGCAGAGCGACCCAGATTCTTTCTGGTTGAGGATACTACGTGGCAAGTTCCGCCATAACCATTACCCGTAGCGGCTATGCAAAATAACCCCAATGGGTGGGCCATTCCGCCGCACAGGTAGTATTCCATAATGGGTAGTGTTCCATATAGACTGGCGGTGCTGTCAACAATCGCCCCATTTTATTAATTGGGCACAGTCGGTTCAAGGGAGCGGAGATTCAGAATATATGGCCTCAATAACAGAGCTGGACAAATTAACCGTCCCTTTGGGCGGACAGCAGATCGAACTGCAGCAGGTAGACCACGCCGAAGGAGGGATGAGTTTGTTGCGGATACGGATTCGGGAAGGCAAGCGTTTCACTATTTTTGATATCGATACGCAAACTGCGGCGCGATTGACGGCCACCATGCAAACCTGGATAGACGGCCAGAAAGAGAAATAAGGAAAACATGCCCAACCCCATGACCGAAGTCTCGATTGACATCAGCGGGGTAACCCTCCCTGTAGCCTATCCGTTCGCCTTGTGGGACGCATTGGTGCAACACGTACCCGGATTGCAAGAATCACCCGATGTGAGCATCGTTCCGTTCCGCCTGTCAGCCTGTGAAGGTAATCTGCTGTTGGCCAAACGCACCAAACTAGCGATCCGTTTGCCAGAAGATATGGCTACTGCCGTCGCAGTACTTTCCGGAAAAGTGCTGGAGATCGATGGTCACCGGGTTGAACTTGGCAGCTCACACCTGCGCGCGTTACAACCCCACCCGACCCTGCACGCGCCGCTGGTCACCGGTTGCGAAGATGAGATTATGTTCATGCAGGAAATTCGTGCCCGTCTGGATGCGATGGGTATCGGGGCCAATTTAATCTGCGGCAGGCGCAGTTCCTTAAAAAACGATGAGCGTGAAATCATTGGGTACAGTCTGGTCGTGCACGACCTCAAGCCCGAAGAGTCATTGCGCCTGCAAGGCAATGGTTTGGGGACAGACAGATGTTACGGATGTGGCGTGTTCTTACCCTACAAAGCCATTTCCATTTTTGAATAAAGATCGTAGTTAACCAAATTTAATCAGGAGGATAGAATGAAATATATTGTCGCAGGCAATGAACTCGAAACCGATGATGATGGTTTTCTGTTGGAACCCGATTACAGCGAGGAAGTGGTTAATGTAATCGCCGCGGCGGAAGGAATAGAATTGACGCCACGGCATTGGGAAATCATTAATTACATGCGCGAACAATACCGCGAACATGGTCACACCCCGCATTTTCGCAGTATGTTGAAAGATATCAACGAATTCTGGCCGGAAGCAGATAGCAAGGCAGTATATGACCTGTTTCCGATGGGCCCTGCCAAACAGGCAGCCAAGGTGGCCGGACTACCCCAACCGCTTGGCAAAGGCGGCTATTAAGGAGATGAAGATGGGAATGGAAAAGGTCAACGTCATACTTGAAATGAAGGGATTATCCTGCCCAAGACCACTCATTGGTGCCAAGCGCATGATGGATGAGCTGAGCGAGGGTCAGGTACTTTTACTGGTATCAGATTGCCCCGGCACACCGGACGACCTGTTCGCCTGGGCCAAACAAACCGGCAACCTGATCCTCAAGAGTGAGAAAATGTCAGGCGGCGGCACTGGCTATCACATCCAGAAAGGTGAAACGGCCAGCCGCCTCAAAGCCAACGTTTCACTGGATATTCGCGGCGCTGTTTGCCCCGGCCCCATCGTTGAAGCCAAAAAACTCCTGAATGGCATGCAGACCGGAGAAGTCTTGCGTTTGGTCAGTGACTGCCCCGGGGTGGTGTCAGATATCGATAGTTGGGCATCTACAACCGGTGTGAGCGTACTGGAAACAGTAGAGGCTGGTGACGACGTGCACGAATTTTATATCCGCAAAGGTTAGGCAATCATGGCGATGCGCATCAAAAGCCGCTGGTTCAAGGAAGGCCGCACCCGCTCCCCACAGGAGTTGTCTGATGCGCTCGCCTTCACACTCTGGCGCATCGCCGACAACGCGCTGAAGAGCACACGCCAATCCAGCATTGATGTCGAGGCTGGGCCGCAATATTTTAATTTTTTGACTGAATTTCTCATTTTCCTCGTGCTGGTCGCAGACCGCATCGTGTACTCTGAACATAACGCGGATGACCGGGCTGTCTTCACCGGCAATCTGGCAAATCGGGTGGCCGAAACCTATGCCGAAAACCGCAGCCGCCTGATCGATGATGGCGATCTTAAGACATGCAAGCAGAATTTTATCGACCAGCTCAATTTGCGCGCGGGAGAGTACGCCGAGTTTGCCTACGGTGAGGCAGGACCCGATTATCACTTCTACCGTTACCTTGCCTGGTGCATCGGCAACGTACTGACCGAAGAAGATGCCAGATGGGCAATCGACCCCCTGATCACTTTCGAGGCACCGGAAGCCGTGAAAATGCTGGAGAAAACGCTACGTGGTCTGAACGAGGACGAACCCAGGCCGGCCCGTCGCCCTGCAACGGCAGGCACAAACTGAATGACTACTCCTTTCAACCTGAACGACCCTGACAGTTACCTGCGCTGGCGCGAGCGCAAACTTGCGACTGCGCCGACCTCGATCGATGAACTCGTCGTCGAAATACGCGATCCACGTGCCCTCACCCCGCATGAGCATTCAGCGCTGGCAGAACGTATCAACCGCTGCAACATGGCAATTTACACCAGCACGGTGCTCGGGGAAGACACCGAACTGCCGCGTCTGCTCGGGCGCCAGTTTGGCATGCACCGGCTCGATGCCAACTGGCTGGCAGGAGAGGACGGCGTCTCCTCCATTCGTGTGGTCAAGGATGGCACGCGACAGCATTACATCCCCTACACCGACCGACCGATCAAGTGGCATACCGATGGTTATTACAACTCGCCGGAACGTCAGATTCGCGCCATGGCGCTGCATTTCGTGCGCCCCGCCGCGAGCGGCGGCGAAACCCGCCTGATGGACCACGAAATGGCTTATCTGTTGTTGCGCGATGAGAATCCTGCATACATCGTCGCACTGTCTGCGCCAGACGCAATGACCATCCCGCCGCGGGAAGATGAATATGACGGTGTGCGTGCCGCGCAAAGCGGCCCGGTTTTCTCGCTCGATGCGAGCGGCAATCTACACATGCGCTACACCGCACGCACCCGCAGCATCGAATGGAAACAGGATGCCGCTACACAAGAGGCTGTGGCCGCACTGGTGCGCCTGCTGGCATCGGATACACCGCACATTTTCCGGGGCCGCATGGAATCCGGTATGGGACTGCTATGCAATAACGTACTGCACGAGCGCAGCGCATTCAGCGACGATCCCGCTCATCCGCGCCTGATTTACCGCGCACGGTATCTAGATCGCATCAATAGCTGATAATTCTGCGCTTCCTTCTGTAGGTCAGCGAAAACAAAAAAGCCCGCAACAATGCGGGCTTCTTTGTTTTCGAGGATTGAATCAATAACGGTGCGAATACAGGAACTGTGCACTTGTCCCACCGAAATCCACGACTACCCCGTTGCCACCAGTGACAGTATTGGTCGGTACGTAGGCGAATGACGCATCGATGCTCGACTGTTTGCTGAAGGCGTAACCAAAACCGGCAGACAGGTTGGTCTTGGCCACAGCCGGGAATAACGGGTGCATGTATTGGTCCGGCACCGGGTTGTTGGCAACGTTTATCCCACCGCGCACGGTAAATTCAGAGCTGACCTTGTAAGCCGCACCAATCTGGATCACGTTCTGGTCATCCCAGTTCTGGATCATTCCCATATCCACCACTTGGCCACCCAAACCAAAACCAGTTGCTACCGGATCAGCTTGTGTGGCATCTGCTGTGAAGGTGAGATTAAAATCTTTCATCACATCTTTCCAACCGATACGCTTGAAGTCGGCGACCAGCAACAAGTCATCGCTGGCTTGATAAGCAGCCCCCAAGCCGATGGTTTGTGGCCACTGGAAATTGTGCACCGAGATACTACCTGTGACCGGAATGGTTGTTGGAACGCCACCAACAGCGGGGCCATCCACATTCATCGACATCGAGGCACTGGTGGTGGTCAAGTCGCCCATCGAGGTCTTGCTGTGGAAGGTGGCACCCAATGTAAGGTCACTGCTGGCTTTGAAGGTTGCACCAAGCTTGAATGCGAAGCCACCGCCTTGCGCCTGACCGGTAAACGCGCTGCTGTTGGAAAAATCAACTCGCGCCCAATTCATGGCGGTCAGGCTACCACCACCAAAAGCGCCTGCCAGAGTACTCGCCATAGAACCGCTCACAGTACCGAAAGTCTGTGATCCACCAAGCGCTGCGACCATATCACCAAACTGTGCGCCCGTCAGCGCCATCTTCAAATCCATACCCGCCCACACATAATCCAGCGTGCCGCCGACGGTGACGGTGTCGCTCATCTCATAGGCCAAGGGCACGATGAAACGACCCACACCGACCTCGGAACGCACATTTTCACCCGAACCTGCTGCCATGAAAGTGTTGGCACCGTATTCGGTTCCCATCCCACCTTGGGAAAATACACCTGCACCATAGACCAAACCATCGGACTTGTTCGCCCAGCCAATGGCCGGCATGTAGAAGGCGGTGGCAGTGGAGTCTGCGGACATACCAGGAACGCTGGCCGTGATGCTGGGGAAAAGGCCACCCAGCGCCGCATCGAATCTATGCCCTTCCGGCATCAATGCGAGTGTGGCCGGATTATTCATCGTCGCGGCCGTACCGTTGTCATAAGCCATGGAAGCACCACCCATGGCGTGCGCTTCCGGACCATAGCCGGATAGGTTCATACCATTGGTGGCATACGCGTGTTGTGTGGCCAGTGCTCCGAGTACAAGTAAAGCGACTGCTGATCTACTGAATTCCATTATTCTCTCCCTGAATTGTGTGGACACAAGTGCTACGAGTACAGCGTCATGCAACAGCTAGTAACTAAATAAACAGACAAATATCGGTTTCTCCGGCAAAGCCCAGGAAGGTCGCCGCACCGCCATATTCGACGTTATCGATGAATTCGCTCTTGTCGAATTCGAACAGATCGACCGTCATCTGGCAGGCGATGAATTTCACATCGGCTTCCAGGCACAGGTCGCGCAGTTCTTCCAGCGAAGCCACACCGTGCTTGGCCAGTTTTTGCTTCATCATCATGGTCGCCATGGATTCCATGCCGGGCAACATCTGCACCATCACCGGCATCGGCACCGGCATCGGCATGGCCGGGTTGGCTAGTGGACTGATCTTTACGTCGGATAGATCTTTGCGCAGAAGTTGCAGACCGTAGAATGTGAAAAAGACCTGCACATCGTAGCCGAGCGCTGCAGCGGTCGAGGCCAGAATAAATGGCGGATACGCCATATCCAACGTGCCTTTGGTAGCGATGATCGCCATTTTCTTAGCCATACTTTTACTCCCTGTTCAAAAGGTTGAGGGGCGGGGATTTATTTCTTCTTCATGTAGAAAACGAATTCGCCGTTCACTTCTTCCTGCGCCAGCAGTGTATTGCCGGTCTGCTCAGCGAATGCCACCATATCCTTGACGGAGCCAGAGTCGGTGGAGATGACCTTGAGTACCTGATTCGTGGTCATGTCGTTCAATGCTTTCTTGGTCTTAACAATAGGTAGCGGGCAGGACAAGTTGCGCGCGTTCAGTTCTTTATCGAAATTCATTATTTCTCACTCCCTTAACATGATTGGAAATTGCATATTGCGTTTCAACGCACAAGACATCAGCTTTCATTATAGGAATAAGTCACCCCGCAACGTCCATAACCAAGAAGGGGAAAGAAAATAGCCCATAGGTGTTATCCGGTCTTCCACCTAAAGGTCGCCCCTCGCGGCCGCAAGCATCATATCCTTCATGAATCCCATCACCCTTTCCGCGTTCTTGCGCGTGGCATCCGGCAGTTTGCGGAACAAGGCTTCATCCATCAACATGGAGACGACCCAGCGTTTGCCTTGAATATCTTCCAACAACGCGATACGGCACGGCATGAACGAGATGGTGAGCGTATCAGCTTCGGCCATCTGCAGCGCGGTGGTAGCGTCGCAGAAGCTGAATATCTCCATGCGCCGCGCCGGTTTGCCAGTCAAAGCCTCAATCTCCTTGTAGAGCGGACTGGCACCCACGAACTTGATGTTGTGCTGGTTGGCCCTGAGTTTGAGCGATTCAGCCGCATCATCGAAACTGACATCCGCCTGTATCTCGACGCGCGCAATCTGCACCTGCATCTTGATATAGTCCAATGTCGAATCCGCACTGACCGGCAGTGCCGGCAACCACAGCAGGCATAGCAGGGCAAATCCAAATCCGGTCTTGCGCATGATTCCTTCTCCTATCACGTACAAATGAAAACACGCTTGTAGCGATCCGTGCGGATCGCTACAAGCGCGTTGCGCTCAATCAGAGCAGTACGTCGTTCAGGATGTTCTTGAGCCAGTAGCCCGCGAATGCCCCTTCCAGCTCGGAACGGCTGGCCGAAACACCACCCCCCTCTGCCGATACCATAGCCTGCTTCTCGGCGTTATAGCGATAGACGTTGGCCACATGCATGGCTTCTTTGTCACTCACTACGCTGTAGCAGGTATTGGCGATGGTCGGATTCTGATCGGGCCGCTCACCCTGCAACATCTCGATGATGGCCGCCGCCGCAATCTTCGCCTGCGATGTGGCCATGTGACCAGATTTTGGCAAGGCTGCCGAAACCGCATCACCGATGACATGGATATTTCTATGTGCCTTGGATTCGTAGGTCAGAAAATTGACCCCGCACCAGCGCGCATCCACTGTCGCCAAACCGGCCATGTCGGCCACGACACCAGAGCGCATTGGTGGAATGACGTTCAGCACATCGGCTTTGACGTCCTCGAATTCGGTCTTGGCGGTTCTGGTGGCTGCATTGACCCCGGTAACCATGGAATTCGGACGATATTCAACCATGCCCGGATAGAGTTCATTCCATGCCGCCATGAACAGGCCCTTCTTTGAAGTGATGTCCGGGTTGGCATCCAGGATCAACACCTTGGACTTGGGCTTGTTGTTCTTGAGATAGTACGCAACCTGACAGGCGCGTTCATACGGCCCGGGTGGGCAGCGGTACGGCCCCTTGGGAATACTGATTGCAAAGACGCCACCGTCCGGCATCGCCACCAGTTGCTTGCGCAATTTGACGGTCTGCGCCCCGGCCTTCCATGCGTGAGGAATACTTGCATCTGCCACTTTGGCATTCAGACCTTCAATGCCGTCATACATGAAATCAACACCCGGAGAAACAATCAGACGATCATATTGAATATGTCCTTTTGCAAGCATGACGGTCTGATTGTCCGGATCGATAGCGGTCACTTCGCCCTTGATCAGCTTGATGCCATATTTCTTCTTCAATACATTGTACGAAAGAGTCAGGTCTTCGATGGTTCGGCTTCCACCGAGCACCGTGTTGCTCATCGGACATGAGATGAACACCGGATTGCGTTCGATCAGCACCACTTCGATTTTGTTGTTGCCCCATTTGCGGATGTACTTTGCTGCGGTGGCTCCACCGAAGCCCCCACCGACTACGACGACTCGCAGCCCCTTCTTCTTGATGAGTTCGCTGGAGGCGAATGCGAGTCCCGGAAAGGTACCGATCGCTATTCCGGCAGCACTGGCTTTTATAAAATCACGACGACTGAATGACATGATGAACTCCCTTTATTGGTTGGCTCTGGATGCACATTGAGGTATGAATTAATGGCGTTTCTGCGCGGCAAAGAAATCGGCGAGCAACTCGAACTCCTCGTCGGTGTAGCCCTTTGCATGCTGGTGCATCACTGTAGCAGGGCGTGCACCGGACTTAAAATCTTTCATCGATTTAATGAACAGCATCCTGTCCAGACCCGCCAGTTCAGGCATGCCGCCCTCACTCATACCATCGGTGCCATGACATGCTGAGCAGGATGCGGCCAACCCGCGTGCATGCTTGTCAACTTCGGCATGTGCCGAGGTGAATAATAAAAAACCGGCGATAACGACTAATAGTTTTCGATATGGAATCATTTTGTTGCCTCCCTTTATAGTTAAACAAGAATGCTACCCACAATTCCCGCCTTCCAGCGGCAATACCACTTAAAGGCTTATCGGTCAGGCGATGAGCACCTCGTCTGTTCGAGTCTCGTTTCTGTTGTCCACCCAATCGATAGAGACCTTATCGCCTGCCACCCCTCCTCTGAAACGGAAGACAAGATATGGGTTTCTGGAAACGGAGGTGCCGAACTGGCCCGCCAGCACCGTCCTGCCGTTATGCAACGCCTTGAACTCGGTAATGTACCAAGCCGGGATGAGCTTGCCCGCCTCATCCTTGCGGCGACCGTTATCCATCTCATGCTGCATCAGAACACGGACTTCAGTCACGCCATCCTTGAGGCTAGCGCGTATCTTGCTGGGATTTGGCATCAGCAACCCCCCTGTGTCACTTTGACTTCTTTTGAAGTTTTATAGAATCTGCCATCCGCCTTGACCAAGGCGATGACTGAAGAGGTCTGTGCCATCTTGATGCGGGTAGTAATGAAGCTTTCTGTTCCCGCAGGGAACTCAAGACTGGCGACAAGCATGGTGGGATTTTTGTCGACCAGAATGGATATCTGCTCGATACCAGCAAGAGATGTCTCGACGGTGACCGGCACCACAGCACCATTCTCTGCAACATCGGGGGCGGAAAGGCTGATGAGCGCGCTGTCCTGCGGAATAAGTCCGCCAAGTGCGGCAAAAGCTTCACTTAGCGTCATAGATTCGAATGCCTCTCTGCTCACCCCGGCGCGCGCGAAACTCGGCATCAACCCAAGGACAGTAAAAAGGCCAAGCAAGCCAAAACTACCTCCAGTCACGAGCGCCCTGCGGCGTCCTGTATCGATCATGTTGTGATCCAGCCCATGCATCCGACTTCCTTTCCAGAAATAGACAACCCGATTGGATGGGCATTTGATAACACAACCTCGTCATCGTCCATAACCACCAAGAGTGAATTAATTTAACCCTTTGGGGTTATGTGGGTACTGGCACGATGGATAGAACCATTACTATTGCGATTTATTGCGATACGTTCTCTATCTTATAACCAGGTTTTGATCCCATCGTCTCCACCGATATGATGTTTCAGCAATCGGCATTGGGCATCGGGTTTGACCTTGAGCACCTCCGCATAGATCGACTCCAGTGCCTTTTCTTCGTCGGCAAAGATGTTTTCCGGTCCGATGTAATCCAGCACACCGGAACGATGCATGACGTCCAGCACCTGTTTCTTCAGCCCGCTAAACACCACACGGATACCGTTCGAACGCAATCGCTGCACCAAGTGATGGATGACTTCTTCTCCCGAAGCGTCGAGCTGGTTGATACCGTCTGACACGACCAACAGGTGCTTGGCACTCGGATTGTTGGCGACCGCCTCCAGCACTGCGTCTTCGAAATATGGCACATTGGCAAAATACAACTGGCCGTCGTAGCGCATGGCAATGACGTTCTCGCTCGCCGGTAAATTGTGCACCTTGATGTCGCGCAACGTACCGTCAGGATGGCGACCAAGGATAGCCACTCTGGGTTTCATGGTGCGGTACAGATACAGAATGATGGCCAGCCCGGCGCCAATCGTGATGCCATTGTCGAGATGCGGCGCAAAAGCCAGCGTGGCGATGAAAGTCACGATGGCCGCAATCCCGTCATGTTTGTGGGTGCGCCAGGCATGGCCGATCGCCTTGAAGTTTACCAAGCCGATCACCGCCATCATGATTACCGCCGCCAGCACTGCCTGTGGCAGGTGATAAAGCAGCGGGGTGAGGAATAACAGCGTAACCAGCACGATCAGCCCGGCAAAAACATTGGATAAGCCGGTGACGGCACCCGCATTGAGGTTAACTGCCGAACGCGAGAACGAACCGCTGACCGGAAAGGCCTGGCTAAAACTGCCCACAATATTAGCTATGCCCTGCCCCAGCAGTTCCTGGTTGGGGTTGATGCGCTGCCTGGTTTTGGCTGCCATTGCTTTGGCAATCGAGATCGCCTCCATGAATCCGACCAGCGAGATCACCAGCGCGCTGGAAAGCAAAGACATCATGGCTTCCCAGCTCATTTGCGGCACGTTGATGTCAGGCAGTCCGGAGGGGATGCTACCCACAACTTCGCCGCCGCCAACCAGTTTCAACTCGCCCCGATTCACTTTCTTGATGCGCCAGCGGTAACCATCCGATTGTTCAACCGCAGGCACCTGCCCATTCAGATACAGCCGTGCCGGCCGAGTCGCCGTTGCCGGCACACGCTCGAAAATGAATTTGCGCAAAGAACGGGCTGTCTTGCGGTTTGTACCTTCCAGATTCTTCATTTCCAGTGCGACCAGCTCCAGCTCATATTTTAGTGCTGCGACATGTTGCCAGCCGCCCACTTTCGCCTGCTGCTTGAGTTCATCGGCCAACTTGGCCGTCAGGTACTGCAATTCCTCAACCCGTACTTCTGCTCGGGTAAAATCCCCGGCCAGCACCCTGACCTCGACATCCATGATTTCCTCGATCTTGCCCTCGCCATTATGTTCAAAACCGATGGCATAACTGATAAGGGTGGTGGTAATCACCGCAAGCAATACTCCAGGTAACTTGGGTGCATATTTCTTTATTCCCCACATGATGGCGAAAGCGGCCACCGCCATCATCAAGGTTGGAATATGGGTTTCTCCGATTAGCTGCAACGCACCCCAAACATCTTGCAGAAAATATTCGCTGTGCCCCATGGAAACGCCAAACAACTTATTGAGCTGGGATAGGCCGATGATGATGGCGGCGGCGTTGGTAAAGCCGGCAATCACCGGATGCGACAGGAAACTGACTACAACGCCCAGCTTGAATATCCCCAGTGTCAATTGGATCAAGCCCACCATCAATGCGAGCAGTACCGCCAATACGACAAATTGTTCCGAACCAGTGGCAGCCAAGGGTGCCAGCGCTGATGCGGTCAGGAGCGACACCACTGCAACCGGACCGGTGGCAAGCTGCGCTGACGACCCCCACAACGCCGCGATAATACCGGGCAGGAACGCCGCATACAGCCCGTAATAAGCAGGCAAGCCAGCCAGTTGTGCGTAAGCCATGGATTGCGGAATAAGTACCAGTGCGACAGTGATGCCCGCGGCCAGATCGGCCCTGACTGTCTCGCCGCGAAACGGCCACCAGGAGAGGAATGGGAAATAATGAGTGAATTGCTTGCTCATGATATTCGGCAAAGATGCGGAATGATATTGAGTTCGGAGACGCGACGTTGGTAGGTTAAAGGCGACAGCAGAATGACGAGAAAAAGAAACTCTCTCAACGCTGAGACCGCGTGGATTAAATATGCGCCTATCAAAAAATCAAGTTCATCATAATCATCAGTACTGCAATGAACAGGATTGTCATCACCCCGCCGGCGCGCATGTAATCGGTGACACGGTAACCGCCCGGCCCCATCAACAGCGCGTTGACCTGATGGGTTGGCAGGAAGAAGGAGTTCGAGGTTGCCAGCGCCACGGTCAGCGCAAATACCGCCGGGTTGGCCCCCGCACCGATGGCGATATTCACCGCCAGAGGCACCAGCAGCACCGTCGCCCCCACGTTCGACATCACCAGCGTGAAGAAAGTGGCCAGAATGACGATCGCCAACTGTATCACCCAGATCGGTGTATCCCCCAGCACGGACAGGGTCTGCTCGGCGATCCACTTCGCGGTACCGCTGGTCTCCACAGCCAGCCCCAGCGGGATCAGGCTAGCAAGCAGGAACACAGATTTCCAGCTCACCGCCCGATATGCCTCGTCGATACTGAGCACGCGCAGCAACACCATACCGATTGCACCCGTCATCAACGCGACGGAGAGCGTGATATCGGTGAACAGGATCAGCGCCAGCGCCAGCAGGAAACTGCCGAGCGCCGCCTTCACCTTGTGCGGGCGCAGCTCCTCGCGCGGGAACTCGGTGGTGATGACCACGAAGTCCCTGTCCTTCTGCAGGTGCGCCAGCGTCTCCCAGCCGGTATGCACCACCAGCGCATCGCCTGACTGGAACGGGATGTCGCGCACCCCGTCGCCCTCGCGCAGGGTCTTGCCGCCGCGGTGCAACGCCATCAGCGACACACCGTATTTCTTGCGCAGCCACAGCGCGCGCGCGCTCTTGCCGATCAACCCGGAACGGGGCGGGATGACGATCTCGGCGATACCGGATTTCGCCGCCGACAACTGCTCGGCGAAGGTCTCCAGCTCCTCACGCAGTTGCAGCCCGTTGGCCGCGGCGAACTCACGCAAACGTTCGGGCGCGCCGAGGATGCCCAGCACGCTGCCAGCCACAATCTCGATGTCGCGCGCCGGACCGACACGCAGGTCATCGCTGCCGCGCATGATGGCGATCACCCGCAGCCGGTTCGGTTGTTCGATGTCGTTGATCGGCGACCCGACTATCGGGCTATCTGCCGGCACCACCACCTCGAGCGCCACATAGTCCAGACCGTACAGATTGCGAAAATAATCCATCGCATTGGCGCCGCTGGTCACACTCGCTATGCCCCCGCCCGGCAGGACATAGCGCCCCGCCAGCACGAAGTAGGCGATACCCGAGGCCAACAACGCCAAGCCGATCGGCGTGACCGAGAACAACGACCAGGTCTGCATCTGCTCTTCTGGTGCCAAACCCTTGTTGGAGGCAAGGATCAGATCGTTGAGCAAGATCAGCGGGCTGGAGCCGACCATGGTGATGGTGCCGCCGAGGATGGCGCAGAAACCCATCGGCATCAGCAGGCGCGACATCGGCAGCCCGGTGCGCGCCGAAATACGGCCGACCACCGGCAGGAACAGTGCTGCCGCGCCAACGTTCTGCATGAAGCTGGAGATGAAGCCAACGGTGCTGGAGACCGCCGGGATGATGCGCGCTTCGGTCTTACCGGCCGCGCGCAGGATGAGGCCGGCGACCTTGTTCATCAGGCCGGTCTTGTCCAGCCCCGCGCCGACGATCATCACGGCGATGATGGAGATCACCGCATTGCCGGAAAATCCGCGAAACAGCTCGCGCCCTGCGACAAGAGGGTGTGCCAGACCGAGTGACGCACTGAAGTGACTGATCAGGCCCAGCAGTACCATGATGGAGATCGCCGCCACATCCACGCCGACCACCTCGAAGGCGAACAGAAACACGGTTAGTAACAGCAGGTCGAGAACGACGGCGATCTCGCGGCTGGGCGCGAACATAAGGGATGCCACACCGGCCGCAAGGAAGATGAAGGCCGCAACGATGGTTCTGGTATGACTTGCTTCGCTGCTCATCTGGCCTCCCCCATACAACTACATCCTAGTTCGTCCTCGGCTCACCGTTCGGCAATCTGACACGGCACTCGGCGAAGATGCGCGCCGGGCAATTGCGGCAGATCTCCGGATCCAGATTGGGATATATAGACCCGACCCAGTTCGACATCACCGGGAAGAAATTCTCTTCACCGATGTCTTTCATCGCCCCGGATTTTCGCAGGAAATCCATCGTTGCATCTTTGCACGAATAGAAATACACCTTGCCACCGAGCTTTTTGCGGCGGCGTGCTTCCTGGGCCAGCATCTCGGCTCCGGCCACATCCACGAAGGTCAGACCCCGCACAGTGAGCAGCAATGATTTCTGTTGCGGATTCTCCTCGTCGATCTGGTGCAGGCGGTCGCGGACGTTATCAACTGCTCCAAAGAACAATGCGCCGTTGATGCGCATGATGGACAGCTGCGGGCATTGCAGATGGTCCTCGGCCCCGACAAAGTGGTAGGCGCCTTCTTCCGGCGATGGCACGACAGGACGCATGCCAGGCTTGGAGACACGATACAGGTAGATCGCCAGCGAGAGCAGGATGCCGAAGAAGATGCCCTTCTCCAGGTCGATCAAGGTACCGACCAGCGTCACCCACAGGATGACGGTCTCGCTCCGGCTGGTCTTCATGATGCTGGAGATGTGGTGGAAGTCGATCAACCCCCAGGCCACCAGGAACAGGATGCCAGCCATCGCCGCAGTCGGCAGATAGGCGGCCAGCGGCGCGACCAACAGCAGGATCAGCAACAGGAAGATCGAGGCATACACTGTTGCCAGCGGCGTCCGTGCGCCCGCCGCGTAGTTCACCCCGCTACGATTGAACGAGCCACATGAGGCATAGCTGGAGAAGAAGCTGCCGACCAGATTGGACAGGCCCTGGCCGATGAACTCCTGATTGCCGTCGATGCGCTGTTCGGACTTCACCGCAATGGCGCGCGAGATGGAGACCGCCTCGGTCAGCGCCAGCATGGTCACCACCAGCGCCGGAAACAGTACCTTGTGGATGGTTGCGTAGGAAAAGTCCGGCAACGAGAGCGGCGGCAGGTGCGAAGGCAGTGCTCCCACCGTTTTGATCTGGGTGATGTCCACACCAACCTCCAGATTGACCAGCCAGGCCACCACGCTGCCGACCACCATGGCCACGATCATATAAGGCATCTTGGGGATGAGCCGCTTCGCCAATATCCCGGCAGCGAGCGTCACCGCACCAATCAGCGTGACATACAGATTGATATCACCAAGCTGCAGGATCAATTGTTCGATCACCACATGGAAATGTGCGCCGCGCTCGATGGAAATGCCGAAGAAGTGTTTCACCTGGCTACCTGCGATCAACACCGCCGCCCCGGCCGTGAAGCCGATCACCACCGTATGCGAGATGAAATTGACCAACACCCCCATGCGCGCCAGCCCGAGTATCAACTGGAACAGGCCCACCAAAAAGGTCAGCGTCAGCACCATGCTGATGAACTCGGGCGAACCCGGATCGGCCAGCGGACTCATGGCCGCGAACACCGCGATGGAGATGGCCGTGGTCGGACCCGATACCAGATGCCAACTCGAACCGAACAGGGCGGCGATGATGGCCGGCACCATGGCCGCGTACAGGCCGTACTCCGGCGGCATGCCAGCGATGGTGGCGAATGCGACACCTTGTGGCAACACGATCATCGCGCCGGTCAATCCCGCGATCAGATCGGCACGGGAGGATTGTTTATCTACCAGATGCTTCCATTGCATGAACGGTAGCATCTTGCACAGCCAGTCTTTACATATACGTGTCGCCATCAGGGTCGTTTCAGCCTACGGTCTGGTAATAGAGATTCTGCGGATGGTTGGCTTGCGCAAAGAAGAACCAGCGCTCGGCCAACAGCCCGACGTATTGCAGTATAAAGGCAAAGCCCAGTGTCACAGGACTGGATAAGCTGATCGCCAACAGGGCCAGTGGCAACACGAAGGCCAGCAACAGAAAGGCCGGTTTCACTGCACGAAGGAATGTTGCACTCTTACCATGAAAAAAATCGCGCGTATTGAATGAGCCACCCATAGATCCCATCGAACGCTGGGTGATTTTCGGGTGCTTGACACCGATCGCGGTCTGGATGGTCGAAGTTGGTTTGAGGCGGGCGTTGCGCACCAGGGAAGCCGCACGTCCAATGAAGGCCAGCACAGTGAGGATGATCGCCCAACCGGCGAAGAAATCGGCCTCCATCGGTGCGGCGTAGGTCGCGTAGAACGCCGCCAGCACAAAGCCGGAAGCACCACCCATCAGGATGTAGTTGATGACCGTCAGCGGTGAATGCCATTCGCGCAGAAAACGCAGACAGGCATAGATCATGGCAGTGCAAACAAACAGGGAGAATGCCAGCAAGGTACCCACCACACCGAGTAGTAGCGACAAATCGACCACGAAACCTCCGGGCAAGGTCACGATCTCCGGATGCATTCCGAGCAGGTGCGACACTCCAAACAGAAAGGCCACCACCATGAAAGCCGGCAATACGATAACTTCGCGCGACAGCCAGGACGTCCGCCATTGTGTCGCCGA
>JBAZFV010000009.1:0-39254 GCA_041653255.1 Sideroxydans sp.
TATGTCTCTTAAGGGTTAGCAAGAGACGGTCGATCACCATCGAACTTGCAGTTCCGAACGGCCGCTGTTGAGCGAGAATCGGACATCTCCTTAGCGTGTACAGGCAATCATTTCAGCAATCCGCTGATGTCTCTTAAGGCCGATTTGCCGTCTTGGTGGGTCATCGGCCATAGCCACCCCTGTGGCATGCGCTTTGAATCGTAGGGTTGAAGTTTAATAACCGGCGTATAGTGAATCGGAAATATTCCAGAGAAAAATATGAGAGCAATTCAACCCAGCGAGGAATGCTTCAGCGCAACTGAAATAGCACAGCGCTTTGAAGATATTTATGGAGTTAATCTTCATCCTACGAATGTAGGCAATGCTGCCAAGCGACTCGATCTTGATTACATCGAAGTAGAGATAGACTCTCCTGATAATAAATGGGCAAAGAAACAACGGCGCTATGGCAAAGAAGATATCCCCGCGATATTTTCAATACTGTCGGAGTTGGCGGAACGGCGCGCTGAGTTTGGTTATTAACTCACTTGGCTAACCAAGTTTTTTTGCCAAGTTCGATGCCTTTAGGTGAAAGAGCATAGCTTGCTTATCTCGCTCGCGAGATCGACCCCACAAAGCCCGCAGGCAATGGATTTGAATGCGAAAATATCCGTAAAAGTACGAAGCGCTTATCCGTGAAAGTACGTGGCTATCCGCAGGCTGAAAACGCGAAAATATCCGTAAAAGTACGTGTTTTTGGGGCCGAAATCGGGGTGAATTAGGAGTTTGGGCATGCAAACAGCGGAATATCCGTGAAAGTACGTGTTGAAAATGCGTTGAAATATCCGTGAAAGTAAGCTGAGATTCTTGGAAATATCCCTAAAAGTACGTGCCCAAAGATGGGGGAATCACACAGCGCCCCCCCCCAAATGCTACCCAAGTTTTTTTGCCAGATTGGCCGCCTTCAGATGAGTGTAGCGTTTTAGCTGGCTCAATGTTTTATGCCCACTCACACTTGCCACTTCCATTACGTCCAACTCTCTCTCGAATAATCTGCTGACCGCCTCATGCCTTAAATCATGGATTCGAGCATTTTCAACACCAGCGCGCGCGCAAGCTCTGCTAAATGCCTTAGTTATCGCATCAGGTGTCATCCCGAATACCCGCCCATCAATCCTCCTTGGCAATGCTGCAAGGGCTGCTTTAGCGCGGGTTGAGAGCGGTACTACTCTGTCTTCGCCATTCTTAGTATCGAGTAAGCGTGCTGTCCTATTTTTGAAATCAATATTCTCCCAGCGCAGCTTACTCAACTCACCTCGTCTCATAGCTGTTTCAGTAAGTAGTTTGATAACAGCAGGCAGTTCGCGAGATTCACTAGCCCCAATGATTTTTTTCAACTCCTCATCTGTTAGCCGCCGATCCCGAGCACGAACAGGTGCCGGCTTCCGTACCAATAGAACCGGATTCACTAGACCCATTCCCCATTCTTTGATTGAAATGGTGAACAGATGTGACAACAGCGCCATTTCATTTCGAACAGTGGCCGCCCCCACCTCAGTCAGACGTGCATCACGCCACTTAGCTATGTCAGCCTGACGAATGCTCGCCAACGATCTATTTGCCAGCTTTGAACCTTGCCAGGATTTAATAATGGATTTCTCTTTGCCGTGAGTCTTCTTCAGACTCGACACCTCGACAGAGTATCGAGTGAGCGCCTCATTAAGAGTAGTTCCCTCGGCCTCACTTCGATCTACGAAGACGCCGCGGTCAATTTCACTTTCAACAATATTCGCCCATTTGACGGCGTCTGACTTTATCGAGAATGTTTTTGTAACTGTGGCATGACCCTTCTTGCGTATCTGCACATGCCAGCCTGCACCTTTTTTTCGTATGGTCGCCATTGCACTTCCCTTTCACTGTGCCAGTAGTGTGCCAAAAGCAAGTGAACTATGCAATTTATTCGGTGGTTGATGGATGGTATCTCTGGTTCGCAATCAGAAGGTCGTCAGTTCGATCCTGATCACCTCCACCACTATCCTCTGGGATGGTGTTTCGTGTGCAGTTGTTTCAATCTTTCTCGTGCCACATGCGTGTAAATCTGCGTCGTGGCGATATCCGAGTGCCCCAGCAACATCTGCACCACGCGCAAATCCGCGCCGTGATTCAGCAAGTGTGTGGCAAAAGCATGACGCAGGGTATGCGGTGACAATGGCTTGTGCAGACCGCCCTGCTTCGCATGCTTCTTGATGAGATACCAGAACATCTGCCGCGTCATCGCCTGTCCACGTTGAGTGACAAACAGCGCATCGGTCAGCTTGCCGGCGAGCAAGAACGGACGTGCCTCGACAAGATAGCGCCTGACCCATTCCAGCGCCTCTTCGCCCAGCGGCACCAGTCGCTCCTTGCTGCCTTTGCCCATCACCCGCACCACACCTTCGTTCAGGCTGATCTGCATGATGAGCAGACCAACCAGTTCGGATACGCGCAGGCCGCTGGCATACAGTACTTCCAACATGGTGCGGTCACGCATGCCGAGCGGTACTTCAACATCCGGCGTATTCAACAGCAACTCGACATCTTCTTCGGTGAGGCTCTTGGGCAGACTGCGCGGCAGCTTTGGCGTGGCGATCTGCAGGGTCGGATCGGCCGTGATCTTGTTCTGCCGCAGCAGATAGCGGAATAAGCGCTTGAGACTGGATATGGTGCGCGAGGTGGAGGTGGCTTTGGCTTTTTCACCGCTGACCAGATGCGCCAGAAAACCCTGTATATCGGAATGGGTGGCAGCCAGCAAGTCGCATCCTCTTTGCCTCTCCAGCCACTTCGCAAATTTGTCCAGGTCGCGCCGGTAGCTCTCCAGCGTGTTACGTGACAGGCCGTCTTCCAGCCAGAGAGCGTCGCTGAATTCGTCAAGCAGTTCAGTGTCGCTCATTTTGGCTTTAACATTCCTGACTTGGCTCGGAATCCGGCATTTTTATCAGACTGGATTCCCATCTGCGCAGAAATGACTGCCTCCTGCTCTTCTGTCCTCTCATGTGCCAGCAACCAGCGCTTGATATCAAGGGCATCCGCATCGGCGCGATGCATGAAACCACCCAGCCCCCCCTTGCCGACCACGCGATGGCAAGGAATAACGAGCGGAATGGGATTGCTGCCGCAGGCTTGCCCGACGGCACGCGCACTGGAGCCGATCTGCGCAGCCAGTTCTCCGTAACTTCGTGTCTGCCCGCAGGGAATGGACAGCATCTCCTGCCAGACATTGCATTGGTGATGTGTGCCGTCGAGCTCGAAGGGCAAATCGATCATGAAAGAAGCGTCGTTCAGATAAGCTTCCAGTTGCGCGCAGGCCTCCCGCGCAAATGCATGAACCGGTACCACCGGCAGGGCATGTGCGAAAAGAAACTCGACACCCAGCAAGGTATCGCCCGTACAGCGGATGCCGAGTTTGCCAAATGGCGCGTTGATGATGGCCTGATAATCCATGCGGGCATGATAGCGGAAATAAAAACGAGAGCCGAAGCTCTCGTTTTCTGTGTTGCGACACGCGGCAAATTACGCCTTGACTTTGCGTGCCGGCAATTTTTCCTTGATCCGTGCCGACTTGCCAGAACGGTCGCGCAGGTAGTAAAGCTTGGCGCGACGCACATCGCCGCGACGCTTGACTTCGATGCTGGCGATGATGGGGGAGTAAGTCTGGAAGGTACGCTCCACGCCTTCGCCGGAAGATACTTTGCGCACGATGAAGCTGGAGTTAAGTCCCTTGTTGCGTTTGGCGATGACCACGCCTTCGAACGACTGCACGCGCTTGCGCTCGCCTTCGATCACGTTCACACCGACCACGACGGTGTCGCCGGGCCCGAAATCGGGGATCGTCTTGTTCAGACGAGCGATTTCTTCTTTTTCGAGAATGCCGATCAGATTCATTTTGGTTCCTCTTCTTGTACGGAAGCTTGTTCCTGCTGGTACTCTGCCAGTAGCCGAGCTTCCTGTTTAGTTAACCGGCGTTTTGCCAGCAAATCCGGGCGACGTTCCGCAGTCCTGCCTAATGCCTGCTTCAATCGCCACTGCTCTATCTCGGCGTGGTGCCCGGACATCAATACATCCGGAACGCCTTCGCCGTGATAAATCTCCGGCCGCGTGTAGTGCGGACAATCAAGCAGACCTTGCACAAAGGAATCCTGCTGTGCTGATGCTTCATCGCCCAATACACCGGGAATCTGTCGCACCACGCTGTCCATCACCACCATCGCTGCCAACTCGCCACCGGACAAAACATAGTCACCGATAGAGAGCTCTTCATCCACCTGGCTGCGCAACAGGCGCTCATCCACGCCTTCATAACGACTCGCCAGCAATATCAAACCTTCTTCCCGCGCCAACAGCTCCATCACCACTTCGTGGGTGAGCGTTCTGCCCTGCGGCGAGAGATGGATCACCCAACTCTTCTTCACTCCGCTGACAGCCTGTGCTGCTTTTGCCGCACTGATCGCCTTTTCCAGCGGTTCCGCCAGCATCACCATCCCGGGTCCGCCGCCGTAGGGGCGATCGTCGATGGTGCGGTAATTATCGGTCGTAAAGTCGCGCGGGTTCCACGTCTGCAACTCAAACTTGCCCAGTTCTACTGCTTTGCGCGTCACACCATAACTGGTAATCGCGTCAAACATTTCCGGGAACAGCGTAACGACATCAAACCTCATTTGAGGTAATCCGCCTGCCAATCCACACGGATTGTTTTATTCTTCACGTCCACCTGTTGAATGACACTGGCAATGAACGGCATCAAGGTCTCACCGCCTTCTCCTTTCACCACCAGCACATCGTTGGCACCCGTTTCCAGCAACGAATCCACGATGCCGAACGAATGACCCTCCAGGTTCTGCACCGACAGCCCGATCAGATCAGACCAGTAGTATTCGCCCTCTTCCGCCGGTGGCAACTGCTCCCGCGGGATAGCGACCAGGCGCCCTTTATATTTTTCGGCTGCGGTGCGGTCGGCGATGCCCTGCAATCGGGCGATGAGCACTTTGCCGTGCACATTTGCCTCGACTACTTGATGGGGTTGCCAGGAACCTTCGTCGCCAACGTACCAGGTGGCGTAATCAAGCAGGCTGTCCAGGTACTCGCTAAAGACCTGGATCTTCACCCACCCTTGGAGACCTTGCGCCGCGACCACTTTTCCCATGACGACCATGGGGCTTGCCTCATCAGACCTTGGCTGCTGCACCGGCTTTTTTGACCAAACGACCAACGGTCTCGCTCAACTGCGCACCCTTGTCTTGCCAGTGGGTGACACGATCCAGCTGAATACGCAGACCTTCAGTGCCTTCGACGGCCAGCGGGTTGTAGAAGCCAACGCGCTCGATGTAGCGACCGTCACGACGGTTACGGGAATCTGCCACCACCACGTTGTAATACGGACGATTCTTGGAACCGCCGCGAGAAAGACGAATGACTACCATAACAATTATCCAGTAATTAAAGTTTCGGCCAAGGCCAAAAGGGCGCGAATTCTACGATATATCGTTGAATTGTGGCAAGGATTAGTTCCGAAAAAGAATCAGCGGTGCAAAATGACTTCCAGCACGAACTGGGAACCAAGGTAAGCCAATACCAGGAAGGCAAAGCCGCTCAAGGTCAGGCGCACGGCGGTGTGGCCGCGCCAGCCATAGAAGTAATGCCCCAGCAACAGCACCCCAAAAACAACCCAGGACAGCACCCCAAACAGCACTTTGTGTGTGAATTGCCACGGATAGCCGAATATTTGTTCGGAAAAGAGGAAGCCGGAGGCGACTGTCACCGTCAAGATCACAAACCCCACCCCAATCACCCGGAACAGCAGAGTTTCCATCGTCATCAGCGGCGGCAAGCTCTTTAGCACCCTGGGCATTTTGGCATGGTGCAGGCGCTTCTCGACCAGCGCGATCAAGCCGGCATGCAGCGCAGCGATGGTGAACAGGCTGTAGGCCAGCAAGGCCATCAACACGTGGGTGTCGAACAAGCCGGAAGGAGGCTGCTTCACCATGTGTGTACCGGGAAAGATCGCCGGCAAAGCCGAGGCGATGGCGGCAAGCGGCAGCATCAGGGTGAGCAGACTGGCAATCGGATAAAACCGGCGCGCCAGCCAGTAAATCAGCACGGTCAGCCATAAAATGAGCGAAATCGCGTAAGTCAGGCCAAGGTTGAGTGTGCCCCACACGAACAGCGTGTCATACAACAGCCAGCCGTGCAGCAGCAGGGGAACGGCCACGGCAAAGCCCTGTGCGCCGCGATTCTGCTGCTCGGCACTTCCCGCCGCCTGCGCGCGCCAGAACAAAAATGCCAGCACGGCATAAAGAATAAAAGTGAGCAGATACAAGACTGGGTTCGACATGGGGCAGGCAGATGTTTTAGACTGCGCGAATTCTACAGGAAGCGCGGCGATAATTCTGCCTGCGCCCGATAACCCGGTGAGAACCGGCTTGCCGGTGGCGGATATCGGCTATCTTGACTGCCAAAGCCACTCCCCTAATTTTTCAGGAATCGAACCATGCTGGACAACCTTACCCAACGCTTCACAGGCATCATCAAAAATCTGCGTGGTCAGGCACGGCTGACCGAAAGCAACATTCAGGAAGCCATGCGCGAAGTACGCCTTGCTTTGCTGGAAGCCGACGTTGCGCTGCCGGTTGTGAAAGAATTCATCGCCACCGTCAAAACGGCTGCACTGGGACAGGAAGTCATCGGCAACCTGAACCCGGGGCAGGCACTGATCGGCGTGGTGAACCGCGAACTGGCCAAGCTGATGGGCGAGCACAACGATGCGCTCAACCTGACCACGGTGCCACCCGCCGTCATTTTGCTGGCCGGCCTGCAAGGCGCGGGCAAGACCACCAGCAGCGGCAAACTGGCGAAACTGCTGCGCGAGCAGAACAAGAAGAAGGTGTTACTGGTGAGCTGCGACGTGTACCGCCCCGCCGCCATCGAACAGTTGCGCACACTGGCACAGCAACTCGATATCGACTTCTTTCCTTCCGACATCAGCCAGAAACCACAGGATATCGCCCTCGCCGCCCATGACTACGCGCGCAAACATCACCACGATGTGCTGATCGTCGATACCGCTGGCCGCCTTGCGGTGGACGAGGCGATGATGGCGGAGATCAAAGACCTGCACGCCACACTGAAACCGATCGAGACACTATTCGTGGTCGATGCGATGACCGGACAGGATGCGGTGAACACTGCCAAGGCTTTCGGCGATGCACTGCCGTTGACCGGCATCATCCTGACCAAGCTGGACGGTGATGCGCGCGGCGGTGCTGCATTGTCAGTGCGACAGATTACCGGCAAGCCGATCAAGTTTGTCGGCGTCAGCGAAAAACCAAACGGCCTCGAAGCCTTTCACCCCGAGCGCATGGCGCAGCGCATCCTCGGCATGGGCGATGTATTGTCACTGCTGGAAGAAGCGCAGCGCAATGTCGACCATACCGAAGCCGCGAAGTTGGCGAAAAAGGTGCAGAGCGGCAAAGGTTTTGACCTCAACGATTTCAAGATGCAGATCGTGCAGATGAGAAAGATGGGTGGCATGGCCGGATTCATGGATAAACTGCCCGCACAACTGGCACAAGCGGCAGCGGGCGCAAAAGTCGACGAGCGCCAGATCAACCGCACCGAGGGCATCATCAACTCAATGACGCCGTTCGAGCGCAGCCATCCTGAACTCATCAAAGCCTCGCGCAAACGCCGCATCGCTGCGGGATCCGGCGTGCAGGTGATGCATGTCAATCAATTGCTGAACCAGTTCGAACAATCACAGAAGATGATGAAGATGTTCAGCGGCAAGGGCGGCATGGCCAAGATGATGCGCGGCATGGCAGGAAAGCTTCCAGGGATGCGCTAAACCTAAGACCATTCACCACCGAACCAAAACATCTTGCACAAGTTTTCTCATGTTTTTCCTCTGTGTCCCGGTGGTGAATTGTTTTTCCTGTTTCTTCTATTTTTGTGAGGTAACGACGTGACACTCAAAGCGATCATATTCGACGTGGACGGCACGCTGGCCGATACCGAAGACGGCCACCGCCAATCGTTCAACCAGGCGTTTGCCGAGAATGGTCTGGACTGGAACTGGGACGTTGCACTCTACGGCAAACTGCTCAAAGTGACCGGCGGCAAGGAGCGTATCAAATACTACGTTCAAGAATGGCTGCCCGATTTCAACAGACCCGCCGATTACGAAGGCTTCGTCAAGAACCTGCACGTCGTGAAAACGGGGCATTACACCGCCATGCTGCACGCAGGTGCAATCCCGTTGCGCCCGGGCATCAAGCAATTTATCAACGATGCACACAGAATGGGCATCACTCTCGCCATTGCCACTACCACCTCGCCGGAGAATGTTTCCGCCCTGCTCGAAGTCGGCCTGGGTAAAAACTGGGCAAGTTATTTCGCGGCAAATGGCTGCGGCGACATCGTGCCGCACAAAAAGCCAGCGCCGGACATCTACAACTGGGTACTGAACGAACTCAAGCTTGCGCCGAGCGACTGCATCGCGCTGGAAGATTCCCACAATGGACTGCACTCCGCGCTCGCTGCCGGCATCAAAACCTACATCACCACCAACCCTTATACGCACGGGCAGGACTTCACCGGTGCAGCGGCGATATTCGAGGATTTGCGCGATTTGCCCGCCTTCTATGATTTAATCGGCATCTCCCGCTGATACGACTTGCCACCATGAACGAATATCTGAAACGCATCCTCAATGCACGCGTCTATGACGTGGCGGTGGAAACTCCGTTGGAGGTCGCACCCGGTCTGTCGGCGCGCACCGGCAACACCATCCTGCTCAAACGCGAGGATATGCAGCCGGTGTTCTCGTTCAAATTGCGCGGCGCTTACAACAAGATGGCGCAACTCACCCCCGCACAGTTAAAGAAGGGAGTGATCGCCGCCTCGGCCGGCAACCATGCACAGGGCGTGGCGCTCTCCGCACAAAAACTTGGCTGCAAGGCAACCATCGTGATGCCCGCCACCACGCCGCATATCAAGATCGATGCAGTGAAAGCGCGCGGCGCGAAAGTGGTGCTGTTCGGCGATTCCTATTCCGATGCCTATGCTCACGCGCTTGAATTAGAGCAGCAGACAGGCAGGGCCTTCGTCCATCCTTACGATGACCCGGACGTGATCGCCGGTCAGGGCACCATCGGCATGGAGATATTGCGCCAGCACACCCGCCCCATTCATGCCATCTTCATCGCCATCGGCGGCGGCGGGCTGATTTCCGGTGTCGGGGCATATGTCAAACAGTTGCGTCCGGACATCAAGATCGTCGGCGTGCAGCCGGTCGATTCCGATGCGATGTACCAATCCCTGAAAGCCAAGCGCCGCATAACGCTCGATCATGTCGGTTTATTTGCCGATGGTGTCGCAGTCAAACAAGTCGGCAAGGAGACTTTTCGCATCTGCCGCAAGGTTGTGGATGAAATCATGCTGGTGGATACCGACGCCACCTGCGCCGCGATTAAGGATGTGTTCGAAGACACCCGCTCCATTCTGGAACCGGCGGGCGCACTCGCCATCGCTGCCGCCAAGCAATACGCCGCACGCGAAGGGCTGCATGGACAAACCCTGGTGGCCATTGCCTGTGGTGCGAACATGAACTTCGACCGCCTGCGTTTCGTCGCCGAGCGCGCCGAGATCGGCGAGGAGCGCGAATCCCTGCTCGCGGTAACCATTCCAGAAACACCCGGCAGCTTCCGCAAATTCTGCTCGCTGTTGGGCAAACGCAACATCACCGAATTCAATTACCGCTTCGCCGATCCCAAAGCCGCGCAGGTGTTCGTCGGCATCCAGGTGCGCGACCAGTCGGAAACCACCGATCTAATTAAAAGACTGCGCAGCAACAAACTATCCGCACTGGACCTGAGCGACAACGAAATGGCCAAACTGCATCTGCGCCATCTGGTCGGCGGTCACGCACCAGAGGCCAAGGACGAAATTCTGTTCCGCTTCGAATTCCCTGAACGCCCCGGCGCCCTCATGCTGTTCCTCAACCGAATGAGTCACAACTGGAACATCAGTCTTTTCCACTACCGCAACCACGGCGCAGATTACGGTCGTGTGCTGGTCGGCATGCAAGTGCCGCAACGTGACAAAAATGCCCTCAAAACCTTCCTCGATACGCTCGGTTATCCGTATTGGGACGAGAGCAGCAACCCGGCTTACAAGCTGTTCCTGGGCTAGAATTCAGAAACCATTCTGCCGACACCGGCAAAATGATCTGGCCGATTCAGGGAGGATAAAGAAGTATGAGCACTTCTGAAGTCATCGAACAAGCACTCAAACCCAAGGCATCAGAGCGTTCTGTGCTCATTCAGGCACTTCAAGAAAGTCTGGATAAATCCGGCGCGGAGATTGATCGAATCTGGCCGGAAGAAGTGCAACGCCGTTTGCAGGCGCATCGCGAAGGTCGCTTGGCCTCTATCCCAATGGAAGAAGTGTTCCGAGACTTGTAATGGAGCTGTCATTCTCCGAATTGGCGCGCAATGAATCGGCAGAAGCAAAATGCCATTACAACCAGCAACAGCCAGACCTGGGCACGCAATTCCAAAAAGAAGCCGTTATAGCCGCCAAACGCGTCCCTGAGCATCCCCTGGCATGGCAACTAAAGCGCGCAGTAATGACTGCGGACTTCTTCCGCGATTTCGCCCTCGAACGACTCGCCACGCTCGACAGTCTGTGTTGCAAGCGTATGTTCGGAGGCTACGGTTCGTATTCGGGCGGAGTATTCTTCGGCATCGTGTTTGATGGGTGGATGCATTTCAAAATGCATCCCGGCACTTTGCAGGACTATCTGACTGAATCATCATGCCGCTGTTTTTGCACCATCAGAAAAGCAGACTTCAAGGAATTACCCCCAAGTTGACGTCGATATTCTGGAAGATAGCGAACGTTTGACGCATTGGACACGAGAGGCGGCACAGCCATGAACATCCAGACTAGGAAGCAGGCGTTGCGACAACGTATAATCGCCGCCCGCGATGAGCTGACGCCAACCTTACAGGCGCGCTGGAGCAAGGCAATCGTCTGGCAGCTATGCGACTTGTCGTCATACAAGACTGCCGGAACGGTGTTGGGCTACATGAACCTCGGTTCGGAACTGGAAAGCGAGTTGTGGGTACGGCAAGCTTTGGCGGATGGCAAACGTGTCTTGCTGCCGCGCGTGAACAAAGCCAACCGGCATCTGGACTTGTATGAGATCAGGGAGCTGGGCGGCGATGTGGCACCCGGCGCTTATGGCATACGCGAGCCAATCGTCGAACGTTGCAGGCACTTTGAGGCGCTGGACGAGATTGGCCTGATCCTGCTGCCCGGTGTCGCGTTCGACCGCACGGGCGGACGACTGGGCTACGGCGGCGGTTTTTTCGATAAATTGCTCGCCCGTCTGCCGCATCAACCGACTCTGGTCGCAGGCGCATTTACTTTACAAGTGGTTAAAGAGATTCCACAGGAACAAACCGACCGCAAGGTGGACTGGCTGGTAACAGAGAGTGAAACGATACGTTGCAATTTAGGGAGAGAGTAAAGATGGCCACGCAACAACCCGACTACGATCCGCAGGAAACGCAGGAATGGCTGGAAGCGCTGCAATCAGTGCTGGATAAGGAGGGCGGCCCGCGCGCCCACTTCCTGATCGATCAGCTCATCCATCATGCCCGTCTGGCGGGCGATGATGTGCCGATCAGTGCGACTACGCCTTACATCAACACCATCCCGCTGGACAAGGAAGAGCGGTCACCTGGCAATCATGACATGGAACACCGCATCCGCGCGCTGATGCGCTGGAACGCGATGGCCATCGTGTTGAATGCCAATAAGGAATCTTCCGAACTGGGCGGCCACATCGCCAGCTTTGCCTCGGCGGCGACCTTGTATGACGTGGGCTTTAACCATTTCTTCCGTGGCAAGACCGACACCCACGGTGGCGACCTTGTGTATTTCCAGGGCCACTCTGCGCCCGGCATGTATGCGCGCGCCTTCCTTGAAGGCCGCCTCACTGAAAAGCAGCTCTACAAGTTTCGCCAGGAAGTCGATGGCGACGGCCTGCCATCTTATCCGCACCCGTGGCTGATGCCGGATTTCTGGCAGTTCTCCACCGTTTCGATGGGACTGGGGCCGCTGATGGCAATTTATCAAGCGCGCTTCATGCGTTACTTGCAACACCGCAATCTGGCGCAAACCAACGGGCGCAAGGTATGGGCTTATCTCGGCGATGGTGAGACCGACGAGCCGGAATCGCTGGGTGCGATCTCGATGGCAGGGCGCGAAAAACTGGACAACCTGATCTTCGTCGTCAACTGCAACCTGCAACGTCTGGACGGTCCGGTGCGCGGTAACGGCAAGATCATCCAGGAACTGGAAGGTGTATTCCGCGGTGCGGGCTGGAACGTCATCAAGGTGGTGTGGGGCGGCAAGTGGGACCGTCTGCTGGCCAAGGACAAGAGCGGCCTGCTGCTGCAACGCATGGAAGAAGTGGTGGATGGTGAATATCAAACCTATAAGTCCCGCGACGGCGCCTTTGTGCGCCAGCATTTTTTTGGCAAATATCCGGAGCTGCTGGAACTGGTCGCCGACATGTCGGACGACGAGATATGGCATTTGAATCGCGGCGGTCATGATCCGCACAAGGTGTTCGCGGCTTATGCGACGGCCTCCAAACACAAAGGCCAGCCCACGGTGATTCTCGCCAAAACGGTGAAGGGCTATGGCATGGGCTCGTCCGGTGAGGCACAGAACCCGACTCATCAGCAGAAAAAGATGGATGGCGAATCGCTGCGCCACTTCCGCGACCGCTTCAATATCCCAGTCACCGACGAACAGTTGCCCAAGTTACCCTTCGTGCGCCCGGCCAAAGACAGCCAGGAAGAAAAATACCTGAAGCAGCGTTGTGCCGAGATGGGCACGCTGCCTACTCGCGAGCCGTTGGCCCATCCGCTCAACATTCCGCCACTGGAGGCCTTTGCCGCCCTGCTCAAGGATAGCGAGGGGCGTGAATTTTCCACCACCATGGCATTCGTGCGCCTGCTCGGCGTGCTGGTGAAAGACAAAGCCATCGGCAAGCAGATCGTGCCGATCGTGCCGGACGAATCGCGTACCTTCGGCATGGAGGGCATGTTCCGCCAGCTCGGCATTTTCTCGCAGGTGGGCCAGCTCTACACCCCGCAGGATGCGGATCAACTGATGTTCTACAAGGAAGACAAGACCGGGCAAATCCTGCAGGAAGGCATCAACGAGCCCGGCGGCATGGCCGACTGGATTGCCGCCGCCACCGCTTACGCCAATCACGGTGTGGCGATGATTCCGTTCTACATCTACTACTCGATGTTCGGTTTCCAGCGCGTCGGTGACTTGGCGTGGGCTGCCGGCGACATGCTGGCGCGGGGCTTCCTCATCGGCGGCACAGCCGGACGTACCACGCTGAACGGCGAAGGCTTGCAGCATCAGGACGGCCACAGCCACTTGCAGGCCGCGCTGATCCCCAACTGCGTTTCGTACGATCCGACCTTCGCCTACGAACTTGCGGTCATCATCCAGAACGGCATGCAGCGCATGTATCACAACCAGGAAGACGTGTTCTATTACCTGACCGTGATGAACGAAAACTACGCCCACCCGGCCATGCCCAAAGGCGCGGAAGAAGGCATCATCAGGGGTATGTACAAATTCAGCACGGGCAAGGTTAAAGCAAAGAACAAAGTGCAGTTGCTGGGCAGCGGCACCATCCTGCGTGAGATCATCGCCGCCGCCGAGTTGCTGGAGAAGGATTTCGGGGTCACCGCTGATGTGTGGAGCGTGACCAGCTTCAATGAGTTGCGCCGCGAAGGTATCGATTGCGAACGCTGGAACACCCTGCATCCGGAGGCCAAGCCGCGTTTGAGTTACGTCGAACAATATCTGGATGACAAGACGCCGGTCATCGCCGCAACCGACTACATCCGCGCCTATGCCGACCAGATACGCCCCTACATCAAGGCACCCTACAAGACTCTGGGAACTGATGGCTACGGTCGCTCCGACACACGCAAGAAATTGCGGCACTTCTTCGAGGTGGATCGATTCTACGTCGCCGTCGCTGCACTGAAGGCGTTATCCGATACAGGTGCGCTGGACGCCAAAGAGGTAAGCCGCGCGATCAAGCTGTACCAGATCAACGCCGACAAACCGAATCCAACCACGGTGTAATCAAGGAGATCGACGTGGCAAAAATCAACGAAGTAAAAGTACCGGACATCGGCGGCTTCAAGGGTGTGACCATCATCGAAGTCGCGGTCAAAAAAGGCGACAGTATCGCTGTTGAGCAGACGCTCATCACGGTCGAAACCGACAAGGCGACCATGGATGTGCCCGCGCCGTTCGCGGGCGTGGTCAGGGAAGTGAAGTTGAAAGTGGGTGATAAAGTTTCGGAAGGCGATTTGATCGCACTGATCGAAGGCAGCGCTGCGGCGAAAGCGGAAGCACCCGTTGCTGTGCCTGCACCGGCTGCTGCCGCGCCCGCGGCCAGCAAATCCGTGCCAGTCGCCGCCCCGGTTGCAGTTGCCCACGTAGCACCCGCACCTGGCGGTGGCAATGCGCATGCCAGCCCGTCCATTCGTCGTTTTGCACGCGAACTCGGGGTGAATCTGACACAAGTCGGCGGCAGCGGCGAAAAAGGCCGTGTCACCAAAGAAGACGTGCAGAACTTCGTCAAGCAGTCGCTGGTGCAATCGACCGGTACAGCGACCGGCAGTGCGCTGCCCGGCCTGTTACCGTGGCCGGACGTTGATTTCGCCAAATTCGGCGCGATCGAGACCCGCGCGCTGTCGCGCATCAAGAAGCTTTCGGGCGCAAACCTGCACCGCAACTGGGTAATGATCCCGCACGTGACCCAGTTTGAAGAAGCCGACATCAGCGAGATGGAAGCTTTCCGCAAGGAACTGGGTGCCGAATATGCCAAGCAGAACATCAAGATCACTCCGCTCGCCTTTATGCTCAAGGCCTGCGCGCTCACGCTCATGCATTTCCCGGACTTCAATGCCTCGCTCGATGCGAGCGGCGAAAATCTGGTGCTGAAAAAATATATCCATATCGGCGTCGCGGTGGACACCCCGGACGGTTTGGTCGTTCCGGTAGTGCGCGATGCAGATAAAAAAGGTGTCGCGCAATTGGCGCGGGAGCTCGGCGAAATCAGTGCCAAGGCGCGCGACAAGAAGCTTCCCGCAACTGAAATGCAAGGCGGCTGCTTCACCATCTCCAGCCTGGGCGGCATCGGCGGCACGGCGTTCACGCCCATCATCAATGCGCCCGAAGTCGCCATCCTCGGCGTGTCGCGCGCCAGCATGAAGCCGGTGTGGAAAGACGGCGAGTTTGTACCGCGTCTGATGCTGCCGCTGTCGCTGTCCTACGACCATCGCGTGGTCGATGGCGCTGCCGCTGCCCGTTTCACCACCTACCTCGCGCATGTGCTGTCTGACATGCGCAGACTGGCACTCTAAACAGAATCATTCACCACAGAGGCACAGAGTTGAAAGCAACAAGAACTTCATATGCTGTAAATTCACCCGGCAAGAATGATTTGCCAGCACACAACCTGCCTTGTGGTTTTTCTCTGTGTCTCTATGTTTCCGCAGTGTGTTTTGGATTTTGCATTTGATGCGCACCGCTCCTATCGGCATCCTCGGCGGTACGTTTGATCCCGTCCATCACGGGCATCTGCGTATCGCGCAGGAGGCGCTGGAACAGTGCGGGCTGGCGCAGGTTTTATTCATCCCCAACGGCACACCGCCGCACCGCGCCACACCGGTCGCTCCGGCGCAGGCGCGCCAGGAAATGGTGCACTTGGCGGTCGCCGGCCAGACAGATTTTCATGTTGATGCGCGTGAAGTATTTCGCGCCGGCCCCTGTTACACAGTGGATACGCTCACCTTGTTACGCGCCGAACTGGGCACGCAACAAGCGCTGTGCCTGATTCTCGGCGGTGATGCTTTCCTGCAATTGCAAACCTGGCACGAATGGCGGCGCCTGTTCGAACTTGCGCACATTGTGGTGCTGCAACGTGCCGGTGGGCAGCCGCTGGGCAATGCGATGCTCCAGACTGACTCTGCGCTGCAAGCTGAATATCGGGCGCGCCTTACCCCCGGTGCGATTGCACTGCACGAATCTCCTGCCGGCAGCATCTTCGTCGCCGACATGCCCGTACTCGACATATCATCCACCGACATCCGCCGCCGTTGCGCGGAGAATCGGAGTGTCCGCTATCTGGTGCCGGATGCCGTTGCCCATTACCTTAATACTCACTCACTTTATAAAAAACCATGCTGAACGTAAAAGAAAAGACCCAAGCCATCGTCGCCGCGCTGGAAGACATCAAGGCGCAAGACATTGAAGTCATCGACACTCACCAATTCAACTCGCTGTTTCAGGCTATGGTCATCGCCAGTGCGCAATCCACGCGCCAGACCAAGGCGCTGGCCGATCACGTGGAGGAGCAACTCAAGGCGCGCGGTGAGACGGTATATGGCGTCGAGGGCGGCGACAGCGGCGAGTGGGTGCTGGTGGACATGGGCGATGTCATCGTGCACATCATGCAGCCGGCCGTGCGTGCCTATTACAACCTCGAAGAATTGTGGGGCGTACACCCTAAAGCGCGCGCACCGGCAGGAAAATAAATCGAAACCATTCATCCACCACAAGTGAACACGGACAGACAAGGATGAAAATAGGCTCTCCCTGGCTATGTGACTTATATGGAAGGTGCGAAGACCGCCTGTATTTATCAGTGGAAATCCGTGTTCGTCCGCAGCTCATTCCAGCCTCTTCAGAATGAGACTCTTCATTTTGGCGGTGGGCAACAAGATGCCGACGTGGATCACCGAGGGTTTCAACGAGTACGCCAAGCGCATGCCGCGCGAGGCAAAGATCGAGCTGGTCGAGATCAAACCGGAACCGCGCAGTACGGGCAAAACCACGGCACAGATCATGGAGGCGGAGGCACAGCGCATCCGTGCCGCCCTGCCCGATTCGGCACGCTGTATAGCGCTCGACGAACACGGCGCAACACCCACCACCAAACAGCTCGCACAACAGATGCAGGACTGGATGCGTTCGGGCTGCGATGTTGCCTTCGTTATCGGTGGTGCCGACGGACTGCATGACTCGATCAAGCAGCTCGCGCAACAAATGATGGCTCTATCGGCCTGCACACTGCCGCACGGCATGGTGCGCGTGTTGCTCGCCGAGCAACTTTACCGGGCGCACTCGCTGTTGCACAATCATCCCTATCATCGCGAATGAAAAAATCTATCCGCAGATGAATACCTTATGAACACAAAATATCAACGGATCTACCTCGCCTCGCAAAGCCCGCGCCGCCGCGAACTGCTGAAGCAGATCGGTGTCGGCTTCGACCTGCTGCTATTGCGCAATGATCCGCACCGCCAGATCGATGTGGATGAACTGCCGCTGGCGCAGGAATCTCCCGTTGAATATGTCGAGCGTGTCTGTCGTGAAAAGGCGCAGGCCGCACAGCAGACGTTGCGCCTGCGCAACCTGCGCGCAGCCCCCATCCTCACCGCCGACACGGTAGTCACCCTGGACCAGCAGATCATCGGCAAACCGGACGACAACGCGCATGCGGCAGATATCCTGCGCAAACTGTCTGGCCGCAGCCACGAGGTCATCACCGCCGTTGCCGTCGCGCTCGATGAGCGGATGGAATGCCAAGTCGTCACCACCCGCATTCGTTTTGCCACACTGGATGAGGAGCGCATCCGGCGTTATCTGCTCACCGGCGAGGCACATGGCAAGGCCGGCGCCTATGGAATTCAGGGGCATGCCGCCGCGTTCGTGACGCATCTGGAAGGCAGTTATAGTGGTGTAGTCGGTCTGCCGCTGTTCGAAACGGTAGAATTACTCAAATTATTCGGCATCCCCACACCATGAGCGAAGAGATTCTGATCAACGTCACCCCGCAGGAGACCCGTGTCGCCGTGATGCAGCAAGGCATCGTGCAGGAGTTGCACATCGAGCGCGGCAGCCAGCGCGGATTGGTCGGCAATGTCTATGTCGGCAAAGTGAAGCGCGTATTGCCCGGCATGCAGTCGGCATTTATCGATATAGGACTGGATCGTTCGGCTTTTCTGCATGTGGCTGACATCTGGGAGAACCGCATCGACGGCAATCCGGCCAAGCCGATTGAGAAAGTCCTGTTCGAAGGGCAGAGCGTGCTGACACAGGTGATCAAGGATCCAATCGGCAGCAAGGGCGCGCGCCTGTCCACCCAATTGAGCTTTGCCGGACGCCTGCTGGTCTTCCTGCCGCAGGAATCACATATCGGCGTGTCGCAGCGCATCGAGGATGAATCGGAACGCGAAGCCCTGCGCGCGAAACTGCAACAAGTGTTACCCCCCGAGCACAGCGGTGGTTACATCATCCGCACCCTGGCGGAGGGTGCCAGCGACGAAGAGTTGCGCACCGACATCGATTATCTCGACAAGCTGTGGCACAACCTGCAACAGCAATCGCAGCGCCTCGGCGCACCCGCTCTGCTGTACAAGGAACTGGACATCAGCCTGCGCGTGCTGCGCGATTTTGCCAACAACGATATCACCCGCATTCTGGTCGATTCACGCGACACACACCTGCGCATGCAGGAATTCGCCCGCGATTACAATCCCGCCGCACTGGTCATGCTGAATCATTACCTCGGCACACGCCCCTTGTTCGATTTGTACGGCGTGGAGGAAGAGATCGAGCACGCACTTTCCAAGCGGGTCGAACTGAAGTCCGGTGGCTACCTCATCATCGACCAGACCGAGGCACTGACCACCATCGATGTCAACACCGGCGGCTTCGTCGGTGGCCGCAATTTTGACGACACCATCTTCAAAACCAACCTGGAAGCGGCGCAAGTCATCGCCCGCCAACTCCGACTGCGTAATCTGGGCGGCATCATCATCTGCGATTTCATCGATATGGACAGCCAGGAACACCGGGACGGCGTGATGCAGGAATTCCAGAAAATGCTGGCCTATGACCGCACACGGGTCAACATTCACGGTTTTTCGGCACTTGGACTGATCGAAATGACACGCAAGCGCACGCGCGAGAGTCTGGCGCACGTGCTGTGCGAACCCTGCCCCACATGCCAGGGGCGCGGTCAATTGAAGACGGCGCAGACCGTGTGTTACCAGATCCTGCGCGAGATCGTGCGTGAAGCTCGCCAATTTAACGCGCGCGAATACCGCATCCTCGCCTCGCAACAAGTGATCGACTTATTCCTCGATGAGGAATCGCAGAGCCTTGCCCAGCTTTCCGACTTCATTGCCAAACCGGTTTCACTTCAGGTCGAGACGCTCTACAGCCAGGAACAATACGACGTCATCCTGATGTAACGCTCAACCCATCATCCTCCGCCAGGCAATAAAACAAGCCGGCGTCAGTCGGCTTTTTGTATGATGCAGTCATGCCTGATCACGCATTCCCATTCCTGTCCCGCTTGCCGCTTTCGGCTTGCCTGTGCAGCGCACTCTGTTTTCCCTTGGTATCACTTGCCGCCGATGAATCGCCCACACCGGGATTAATCAAGTCCGGCATCACGGCAACCGATCTGACCCAGGATTACATTTCGCGCCATTTCGTTGCCATGACCAGCAGCATCGATCGATTCTTCGGCGATGAACGTCATTTCCAGGAGAGCAATAACAGCGTATTGCAGCTCGACTGGAATGAATTAATGGAGCCCGGCGGCGCACTTCAGGGACGCCTGTCCGGTCGGATGAAGTTGCATCTGCCTTCGACCGAGCAGCGTTTTCACCTGTTGCTGGAGAGCGATCCAGTGCAGAACACCACCAGCACCACCCCCGCCAACCAGCCACAGGCGGTTGGCAAGACTACCGTAGCGGAGAAATATGCGGCCGCACTGCGTTACGAGAAACAGGATGAGCAGACTTGGCATTACAGCTCGGATGTGGGGATTCGTGTACAGGCCCCCTTGCAGCCCTTTGTCCGCGGCCGCGTCAGCCATGCCATACCGTTGCAGGCCTGGCTGATGAAAAACACCGGAACCCTGTTCTGGTTCAATCAGATCGGGCTGGGGGCGAGTACGGGGCTCGACTTCGACCGCCCGATCACCCCGCAGACCCTGTTCCGCGCCGGCAGCAACGCGACCTGGCTGCATCTGCCGCAACGTCTCGACCTGCGCCAGGACTTCACTCTGTTTCACACCCTGGATGAACGGCGCGCCCTGCAATACCAAGCCAGCGTGATCGGCAGCACCCAGCCTTACACGCGCATCGAAGACTGCATCCTGTCCGTGCTATACCGCCGTCAGTTGCACCGGAAATGGCTGTTCTTTGAACTGAATCCGCAGCTACATTTTCCGCATGAGCAACAGTTCCGTTTCACGCCGCAACTGTGGCTGCGCCTGCAAGTATTTTTCAGTGAAAAGTAGGCACGGACGGGGTTAGCGTAGTGCCAGCTTCGGATGGCGCAGTTTCACCTTCAGCTCGCGTTTCATTCGACTATTGTTCAAGCGGCGCGATTCATTCATGAACGACCACATCATCGGTGACACCTGCTGTTTCACCTCGATACGCGACAAGCGTGGAGGGCGTGGCAAGCCATATGCATCGGCGACGGCATCGAAGTACGCCCCCATCTTCATTTCGTCGTCATCCACCGCGTGATAGACCCGGTTCGGACGGGCATGGCGCAGTGCCGCAACGATGGTGCGCGCCAGATCATCAGCGTGGATGTGATTGCTGTAGCCATCTTCGGCGGCCCGAATGGCCGGCAGACCCGCGCGCAATCTTTCCAGCGGCAGGCGCTCTGCGGCGTAAATGCCGGGCACTCGCAAGATCGATGCATGCACCCGGTTGCGCACGGCCCAGGCGCGTATCTGGCGCTCGGCACTGACGCGCAGCTGCGCGCGCCGGGTTTGTGCGTGCAGCGGCCGCGTCTCGTCCACCCGGGCGCCCGCGCAATCGCCATAGACGCCGCTGGTGCTGATATAAACCAGGCGGGTCGGCGGCGTACTCTGCGCCAGCGTTGCCAGCAGATTGCGGGTGCGCCCATCCTGCCCGCCGCGCCCGTCCGGCGGTGCCAGATGCAGCACGACCTGCGCCAGCCCGGTGAGACGGTGCAGGCTGCACCGCTGGTCCAGATTGCCGACGATGGGCGTGACCCCCATGCTGCGCAACGACGCGCAGCGTGCCGGATCGCGCACCAACGCGTAAAGATGAAAATGGCCGGACAAAAGTGGAATGGTGCGCTGTGCGATATCGCCGCAACCAATGATGAGAAGATTCTTCATACCGCGATTATGCGACATCCTGGCAAAACGATCAGACGTCATCTCTCGCTTCGGTGCACAACACCCTGTAAAATCGCACTCTCATTCCAACAGGACTTTTCCATGAGTTTTAAAATCAGCATTCAGCCGAGTGGGCATGAGTTTCCGGCCGCTGCCGACGAGAGCATTCTGGAAGCAGCACTAACACACGGTCTGGTGCTGCCTTACAGCTGCCGCAACGGCGCCTGCGGCGTATGCAAGGGCAAGCTGGTGGAAGGTGAGATCGATTACGGCGAGTATCAATCCACCACACTGACCGATACAGAAAAGGCAGCTGGAATGGCGCTGTTCTGTTGCGCCAAGCCGCTGTCGGACCTGGTGATCGAAAGCCACGAAGTGAGCCGGGTGCAGGAAATTCCGGTGAAGATGCTGCCATGTCGCGTGGAGAAGATGCACAAAGTGGCGGACGACGTGATGGTGTTGTCTCTCAAGCTGCCCGCCAACGAGCGCCTGCAATTCCTTGCCGGGCAATACATTGATATTCTGCAAAAAGACGGCAAACCGCGCAGTTTTTCGTTGGCCAATCCGCCGCACGACGACGCATTCCTCGAACTGCATGTGCGCAATATTGCGGGCGGCACCTTCACCCATCACGTATTTAACAGCATGAAAGAGCGCGACATTCTGCGCATCAAAGGGCCACTCGGCACTTTCTTTCTGCGCGAGGAAAGCGACAAGCCCGTGATCTTTGTTGCCAGCGGCACCGGTTTCGCGCCGGTCAAAGCCATCATTGAACACGCGCTCAAGATCGGCTTTAAACGCGAGATGCATTTCTATTGGGGCGTGCGCAAGGCAGGCGACCTGTATATGCTGGACAAGATCAGGGAATGGGAGGTGAGCGGCATCCACTTCATTCCCGTCGTCTCGGATGAACCCTGGAGCGGACGCACCGGCTTCGTGCACGAAGCAGTGTTGCAGGACTTCAGCGATCTATCCGGCTATGCGGTATATGCCTGCGGCACACCGGTGATGGTGGAGGCTGTCCATCGCGATTTCAGCACACAACGCGGGCTGCCGGATGATGCTTTCTTCTGCGACATGTTCACTTTCGCGCCGAAGAAATAGCTTCGCTTTTAACCACTTTCGACCACGAATAGACACATCACTTGCGGTTACCTTTTCGATGCAGTATCAGTCCTCGGTATTCATCAGCGGCTCAAACATTCTTTCCGGTCCCACTTATTTCTGTCGCCAACTGGTAATACTTGAAGGCATCATCCGCCTTGTGCTGCTTTTCCGCCAACTGCGCCAGCGCGGTGTAGGCCTCGCGACTCGGTTGCACACTGAGACTGGCATCCAGATAGCTCTGCGCCTTGCCCCACAGCTCTTGATGCAGGCAGAGTTTGCCCAGCGCCAGCAGCAATCCGGCATCATCGTGATGCGTGGCCAACCACGCTTCCGCTTGCTCGATCTGCCCGACTACACTGCCTTCACGACAATCGCCATACAGCGCAACCAGGCTGCTGTCCCACTCGGCATTCAGACTCTCCGTCAATATCTGGCGCGCAAGTGCACACTCGCCCACCTGCATGAATGTCCGTGCAGCCTTGGCGGCGATCACTGTTGTGCGCCGCAATTCACCGGGCATCTTTTTCCACAAAGCGTGCAGAGACTGCCCTTCTCCCCCGCTTGCACGTAATTTTTGCAGCCATGCATGCTGGCGCAACTGCTGTGCCTTGACCGGCTGGATGGCGCCGCGCTTCTCCAGCCGCCCCGTCAATTCCAGCACACCATCCCAGTTATGCGCCTGTTGTTGCGCCTTCAATTCCAGCGTCATCACACCAACATGGTTGCGCACGCCATCGGCCTTCAGCGCTTGCAAAACTGACAGTGCGGACTGCGGCTGATGCTGCTCCAGTTCGAATTCTGCCTTCGCCAGCAAGCGCATGGTGTCCTCGCCCGGCGTTCTGCCGCTGGGTTTGTCCAGGTAGGTATCACGCTGCCCGAATTCATGCAGTGCATGGGCCGCGCGCGCGGCCAGAACAGTGTTGAGCGCCGGCTGTTCTCCCAGCGCAATCGCACGCTGGGCCGCCTGTTCAGCAGCGGCATAGCGCCCCTCGAAGTAGGCGGCCAATGCTTCCAGCATGGCATCATGGCCTTTCCGCTGCGCGCGTTCAGCACGGAAACGGCGCACGTAGGCGGGCAGTTGCAGCGCACTGGTCGCCCCACGCAACAGCAGATAACCCAACACAAAGATTCCCAGTGCCGCCAGTGCAAACAGGGTAAGCGACAACTCGACACGGTACGGGGGGTACACCAGCAACACGAAGCCAGGTTGTCCGGCAGCAATCACCAGCGCCACGGCTGCCGCAAACAGCAACAGCACCCAGATCAGGGATTTCATGGTGTGCTCCGTTCTTGTGCCGCCCGATAATTGCGCACTGCCGCAAGGGTGGCGCTTATATCGGGTAGCTCGACGGCAAGATTCGCCACTGCCAGTTTGCGCAAAATCTGTTGCGCAAACCGCGTTTCGTTCGCGGCGGAATCGAAATAACGTCCTATCCATCCCTGCACCGTATTCAGTTCGCGGCGGAAACCGGTTTCGTCATGCGACAGCAAGGATAGCCGCGCGGACAACAACACCAGCTTCAGATTCTCGCGCACAAAGAAGGATTGGGTAGGGGAAAGCAGCGGCATTTCGGCCTGATCCGTGCGCCCGATGCGAATCAGCTGCCGCGCACCCTGCCACAGCTCATGCCAAAAACGCTGCCATGCATTCTGTACGGCAGCGCCTTGCGGCATTTCTTCTTTTATCGGCACAGGACGCACCTCCTGCGCCAAAGGCAGCTTTTCAGTTGCCGCGATTAGCTGGTCGAGCTGGCGATCGAGGGCGCGCACATCGACCTCTGGCAGGGCGCGCAATCGTTCGATATCACGCTCGATACGCCGGCGCAGATCGGCTGCATCGGACTGTTGCGAACGCCGCAAACGGCTGGCGGCATTCTGCAAAGCGATCAGCGCCGCTTTCACGTTGCCCGACAGCTGCAGCTGCTGTTCGGCAATGAGCAGAACCTGCTCCACATCGGCCAGCATGGCCTGCTCGCGGCTGCCGGATAAACCATGGTACAACGCCTCCAGTGCGGCACGCTGCGCCTGAGTTTCGGCGAAGCGGTTTTCCAGCACACTCAACTTTCCACCCAGCTCCCGCGTCACCTCTTGGTTCTGTGCGATCAGAGTCTGATTCGCTTTGTTCGCCCCGTCCACGGCGGACAGACGTTGCGCCACCAATTCCTGCAACTGGTTGAGACGATAATGCGCATCCAGCCATTGCCAGACGAACACCACGAACAGCACCGCCAGGGTGAGCTGGGTCAGCGACAGACGCGAGAGCCAGCCCGGCTGTGATGCTGGTTTCTCGGCGGTGGCAGGAACGATTTTTTCACTCATGGTTGACTCACTTGGTAAGTTGCGCTGCCCATGCTATCAAACCAGCGCATAGCCCGTCATCCCCGCTTGCCGTCGGCAGCACCCGCTGCCAGCCCAGTGCGCCCGCCGCAGCGGCAATGCGCGGGTGCGACACAAACAATGGGACGGCAGCCTTAAGTGCGGCAGCTGCTGCCCCCAGTGCCGTATCGAGATGTGCCAGCGCCTCGCTGCTGGTCAGTGTGATGGCATCGGGATGGGTAGCCAGGAACGCTGCCACGTCCAGCTTCGTCTTGCTGCGCTGGTAACAGGTGACAAATTCGACCCTGGCACCGCGCGCCTTGAGCGTATCGCCCAGCAACTCGCGTCCGCCGTCACCGCGCAGGATGGCGATGCGCCAACCTGACACGTTTTGCAACTCCGGCAAAGCAAGCAAACCCTCACTGTCGAATTGCTCGGCCGGAACGATCACCTGCCCGATACCGCGTGAGCGCAGCGCCAGCATACTCCCCTGTCCAACGGCGGCGACGCGCACCCCCGCCGGCAAGCTCCCCAGCGCATCCATACCGTAATGCACCGCATTCGGGCTGATAAAGATGAGCAGTTGATATTGTCCGGCGTGTTGCGCGAATTCGTGCAGAGCGGCTTGATCCGGAGCGGGCGCAATCTCCAGAAGTGGAAACAAAAGTGGTGAGCCACCCAATGTGGTAATCCGTCGCGCCAGACCCGCCGCCTGGTCGCGCGGTCGCGTGACGACGATATTGAGATTGGCAAGTGGTAAATCTTGCATACGACGCACTCACCACAGAGACACAGGAACACAGAGCAGGAACAAAACCGGGGCTGGTTTTCTCTGTGTTTCTGGGTCTCTGAGGTAAATGTAGTTCACCGTATTACAAAGATAATGCCGCAAGGATTTCGCCCGCACCCTGCCGCAGCAGGTCTTGCGCGACGGTATCGCCCAGTGCTTCCGGCTGTGTGCGATCACCGAGATGTTCGGCGCGCAACATGCGTGAGCCATCTGGCGTGGCGACGAAACCGCGCATGCGCAGACCGTCCGCTTGCATTTCGGCAAAACCACCCAGCGGCACCTGGCAACTGCCGGACAAGGCACGGCTCATGGCGCGTTCCGCCAGCACACAGGTCGCGGTGTCTGCATGGTGCAACGGCGCCAGCAGCGCCTTGAGATCGGCGCGGTCGGCGCGCGTCTCGATACCAAGCGCGCCCTGCCCCACGGCGGGCAGGCTGTCCTCGCTGGAAAGGATGGTGCGGATACGGGTACCCAATCCCAAACGCTTCAGGCCGGCGGCGGCAAGAATGATCGCGGCATATTGCCCTTCGTCCAGTTTGCGCAAACGTGTCTGCACGTTGCCGCGCAGTGGTTCAATCCTGAGCAGGGGGAAGCGGGCACGCAACTGGCTCTCACGGCGCAGGCTGGAAGTGCCGACCACGCTGCCCGGCGGCAGGGATTGCAGATTGTCGAACTGATTGGAAACAAATGCGTCGCGCGGATCCTCGCGCTCGGCGATGCATGCCAGCACAAATCCCGCCGGCAGATGCATGGGCACGTCTTTCAGTGAATGCACGGCGATATCGGCACTGCCATTCTCCAGTGCGGTTTCCAGTTCCTTGACGAATAAGCCCTTGCCGCCGATCTTGGACAAGGTGACATCAAGAATCTGGTCACCCTGCGTGGTCATGCCGAGAATGACGACTTCAGTTTGCGGGTATAATGCGCGCAGCCGGTCCCGTATGTGTTCTGCCTGCCACATGGCCAGAGCGCTTTCGCGCGAGGCGATTACCAGTCGGGAAGGCGGGTTGGAGATAGCTTGAGTCATCGTGATTTCCTGGTGTTTTTTTAATCAAAAGCGCGGCGCATTCTAGCAGGAGCGCCGCTTTTTTGCGCCGAAGACGTAAAACATGAAAACAAATTTGATCACCGCTTCAGCCTCTATTTCCAGCAAGGATGCACCCTTGCGCGAGGATATTCGCCTGCTCGGCCGTATCCTGGGCGACACCTTGCGCGAACAGGAGGGAGAGCCCACTTACGCTCTGATCGAAAGTATTCGCCGTGCCGCAGTCACTTTTCGCAAAACGCAGGACGAGCGGGATGGCGAGAAACTGGAACAAATGCTGGATGCCTTGTCGCCGGATGAAACGCTGCTGGTGGTGCGTGCCTACAGTTATTTCTCCCAGCTCTCCAACATCGCCGAAGACCTGCACCACAACCGCCGCCGCCGTGCCCACCTGAAGGCCGGTTCGCGCCCGCAGGAAGGTAGCCTGCATCGAGTGTTTCAGAATGCCCGGGCACAGCAACTCGACTGCCAGTCAATGCAAGCGTTCTTCGCCAAGGCGCTCATCTCGCCGGTGCTCACCGCGCACCCGACCGAGGTGCAGCGCAAGAGCATCCTCAACTGCCAGCTCATCATTTCCAGCCTGCTCGCCCAACGTGACCGTCTCGACATGACACCGGAAGAGCTGGATGAAAATGAAGAAGCACTGCGCCGTTTCGTGCTGATCCTGTGGTCCACACGCATGTTGCGCACCACAAAATTATCGGTGCGGGACGAGGTGAACAACGGCCTGTCGTTCTACGATTACACTTTTCTGCGCGAAATTCCCAAGCTCTACGGCGATATTGAAAAACAACTGGAAAAATATTTCGGCGAACACTTTGATCTGCCCCCGTTTTTGCGCGTCGGCAGCTGGATCGGCGGCGACCGTGACGGCAATCCTTTCGTCACGCATGAGGTGATGCTGGATGCCGCGCAACGCCACTCTGCCACAGCCCTCGATTATTACCTGGCCGAGACCAATCTGCTCAGCGCACGTCTCAGTCTCTCCAGTCGTCTGGTGGATATCAGCCCCGAGCTGGCCACCTTCGCCGAATACTCACCGGACAAAGCGGAAAGCCGCGCAGACGAACCTTATCGGCGCGCGCTGATCGCCATCTACTCCAGGCTGGTGAAGACGAGCGAACATCTCGGCCATCGCGTGCATCACCTGCGCCCCATCAGCAAGGAAGTGCAGCACTATGCCAATGTGCAGGAGTTCATTGGCGAACTCGACATCGTCATCCACTCACTGGAACGCCACGGTGCGTTCTACCTGGCACGCGGACGCATGTGCGAACTGCGCCGGGCCGCCGAGGTGTTCGGCTTCCATCTGGCTCCGCTGGATATGCGCCAGCACAGCGGTGTTCACGAACAAGTTGTCAGCGAACTACTGGCCACAACCGGAATTGCCGATTATCAAACGCTGGATGAGCACACGCGCCGCAGCACACTGCTTAAAGCCTTGCAGACGGAAAAACTGCTCTCGCCGGAGCTGGATAATTTCTCGCCCGTCGTACGCGGCGAACTGCAGCTGATGCGTACCGCCGCCGAGATCCATCGGCGTTTCAGCACCGATGCGCTGCCCAATTACATCATTTCCAAGACCGATGCAGTCAGCGACCTGCTGGAAGTCGCACTGATGCTGCAACAGAGTGGATTGCTGACGGGCAACGCGCTGCACCTCAACATTATTCCCTTGTTCGAGACCATCGACGACCTGCGCGGCTGCGGCATCATCATGGACGAACTGTTCGCGCAGCCTTACTACCGCGACCTGCTGCAAGGTCGCGGCAACACACAGGAAGTGATGCTCGGTTATTCCGACAGCAACAAGGATGGCGGCTATCTCACCGCCAACTGGGAACTGTACAAAGCAGAACTGGAGCTGGTGCGCGTATTCGATAAACACGGCATCGAGTTGCGTCTGTTTCACGGGCGCGGCGGCACGGTGGGCCGCGGCGGCGGCCCCAGCTTCCAGGCAATCCTTGCCCAACCGCCAGGCAGCGTAAACGCGCAAATTCGCATCACCGAGCAAGGCGAAGTGATCTCCAGCAAATACTCCGACCCCGAGATTGGGCGGCGCAACCTGGAGATTCTGGTCGCGGCAACCATGGAAGCAACATTACTGCACCATCACGGCGACGATTCCGACATGCCGGAATTTCATCGCATCGTGGAAGCAATAAGCCGCGACGCCCTCACCTCCTATCGCCGGCTGGTATACGAGACACCCGGCTTCACTGACTATTTCTTTGCCGCCACCCCGATCCGCGAAATTGCCGAGCTCCATATCGGCAGCCGCCCCTCTTCGCGCAAGGCGACCGACAGTATCGAAGACCTGCGCGCCATCCCCTGGGGGTTTAGCTGGGGGCTGAACCGCACCCTGCTCCCGGGCTGGTACGGCTTCGGCAGTGCCGCCAAACAATTCATCGAGCGCGAAGGACAAGCCGGACTGAAACAACTACAGGCGATGAACAAGCAATGGGCGTTCTTCCGAGGTCTGCTGTCCAACATGGATATGGTGCTGTCCAAAACCGATATGGGCATCGCCTCACGCTACGCCGAACTGGTGCCGGACGAGACCCTGCGCGACCACATCTTCGGCGCCATCGAGGCTGAATGGGAAACGACGGTGGAGATGCTGTTCAAGATCACCGGCGCCAGCCACCTGCTGCAGGGCAATCCCACCCTCGCCCGCAGTCTGACCACGCGCACACCTTACATCGATCCGCTCAACCACCTGCAAGTGTCCCTGCTGCACCGCCACCGCGCGGGCGACGACGACGAGCGTGTGAAACGCGCGATCCACCTCACCATCAACGGTATCGCCGCCGGATTGCGCAACAGCGGTTAACGCCCTCAAGGGCAAGTCATTCACCAGCCCGCTTATTTCGGCAGAAACCGTGGGCCTGAATTTTTTTCATCACATCACTTTAAGCCTGCAGCAGCAGGTGCCAACTCGGGTTCACGGCAACTCATATCCGAAGCTGCGCATGATCGTCGCAGCCTTTGCGCTTTTCAGAAAGGCAAGGAAGGCTTGCGCTACTTGCTGATCTTTTGCCCCTGACAACAGCACTGCGCTCTGCCGGATTGGCTGATACAGCGCAGGCGGCACCAGCCACCATGAGCCGTTGCTCACTTTGCTGTCGCGCATAATTTGCGACAGCGCAATGAAACCCAGCTCCGCATTCTCCGTTGCGACGAACTGATAGGTCTGTGTGATGTTCTCGCCTTTCATCAGCTTGCGCTGCATCGCGTTCCAGATGATCAACTTCTCCATCGTCTCTTTCGCCGCCACGCCATAGGGCGAGAGCCAAGGATTGGCGATCGCCAGGGCACCGAAATTACCCTTGTTCAGCACCAACCCCTTATCATCCACAAAATCTTGCTGCGCACTCCACAACACCAGCTTGCCCTGAGCATAGACGAAGCGCGTACTGCCTACCGCCAAATTCTCCCGCACCAACTTTCTCGGGGTGGCATCGTCCGCCGCCAGCAAGATATCGAATGGAGCACCGTCACGAATTTGTGCATACAGCTTGCCGGTGGAATCCACGCTCACATGCACCGTGTGCCCGCTTTCCTTCTGAAACAACGCCGCGATGCGCTCCACTGGCGCAGCAAAATTCGAGGCCACCGCAACGCGCACTTCGCCGGCAAACACCGGTGGCGCCATCATCCCGAGCAGCAACACAATCAGGGCCAACAAATCGAACTGGTAATGCTTCATCTTTTTTCTTTCTCCTGAACAGAGCCAATGCCAACAACTTGCTTTACTTCGATTTCGCATGCGCCGGGCGAAACGCCTTGCATTGTGCCGGATCGGATTCCAGATATGCGCCTTCGATCAGGTCAATGCAATAGGGTATCGCCGGAAACACCGCATTCAGACAATCGTCGATGGCGGAAGGTTTGCCGGGCAGATTGAGGATCAAACTCCTGCCACGGATGCCGGCGGTCTGGCGCGACAGAATGGCGGTGGGCACGAATTTCAATGAGGCGGCACGCATCAATTCGCCGAAGCCGGGCAGCATCTTCTCGCATACTGCTTCGGTGGCTTCCGGTGTGACATCACGCGGCGCGGGGCCGGTGCCGCCGGTGGTGACGATCAGGCAACACCCGACGATGTCGCTCAACTCGATCAAGGTCGCCTCGATCAGTGATCTTTCATCCGGGATTACCCGCGCCACTGCCTGCCATTCGCCGGTCAGCACGCGCGTGAACCATGCCTGCATCGCGGGGCCGCCCAGATCTTCGTACTCGCCGCGACTGGCGCGGTCGGAGATGGTCAAAATACCGATCTTTGCCATGTTCACCTTCATTCTCCTAACCCAGCCTCGTTCTGAAACATCGAACCGTCCAGCAACTGCACGCTGACAGCCCCACCTGCGGCCAGCCCGGCACTCTCTGCCGGCACCACCAGCAATCCTTCCGCTTGCGCCATCGACAGCAATACGCCGCTGCTCTGGTTGCCTGTGTCATTCACCACGCAATCTGCCCCTTCCCGTTGCAACTGCACACGCACGAATTCGGTCCGTCCCGGTTTGTGTTTGATGGCGCGCCCCAGACGTGCGCTGACGGTACGCCGGAATAGCTGGCGGTTGCCCATCATCTGGCGCAGTGCGGGCACTACAAATTCTTCTACACAAACCATGCTGGAAACCGGATTACCCGGCAAACCAAACACCAGCGTCCGACCTTTAGCGCCAAACGCCAGCGGATGCCCCGGCTTCATCGCCACCCGCCAGAACTTCATTTCCACGCCCAGTTTTTCCAGCGCCGGCCGCACCAAATCATGCACCCCCACGGAAGAGCCTCCCGACACCAGCAACACATCATAGGCCAGACCCCGGGTTAGACAGCGTTCCGTCTCCACCTCATCATCGCGCGCGATGCCGAGCAGCGCGGGCGCCAGTCCCAGCATCTGCATCTGCCCCATCAGGGCATAACTGTTGGATTCCGGGATCCTGTTCACATCCACCGGCTCATCCATGCCTTCCAGCTCGTTGCCGGTGGAGAGGATGGCCACACGCGGACGACAGAACACCTCCACCTCGGCCGCCTTCACCGTGGCCAGTATGCCGATGACACCGGGTGTGATTTCCGTACCGGTGGTCAGCACCACCTGCCCCACCGTCATGTTCTCGCCGCGCGGACGCACATCGTGGCCCGCCTTCACACTCTCCCTGATCTCGACCGAGACAGCAGAAAGTTCCTTCGTATCTTCCATGCGCAACACGGCATCCGCCCCGGCGGGCAGGGGTGCGCCGGTCATAATGCGTGCGCACTGCCCTGCCTGCAGGGTGTGTTGGGGCAGATCACCCGCCTTGATATCCTCGATGATTTCCAGCGTGGCGGGTATCTGAACCACATCTGCACTGCGCAGGGCGAAGCCATCCATCGCCGACACCGCATAGGGCGGCAAATCCCGGTTGGCCACAATGTCCGCCGCCAGCACACGGCCGATGCTCTGTTCCAGCCTGACCCTCTCGCTGCCGAGACGTTGCGCCGTTTCGAGCACGATGCGTTGCGCATCAGTCACTGCCAAAAACTTCATAAAGTTACCCTCCTGAAATAATTTTGTCGGGTTTAAAGCCCGACCTGCAACTGCCGCCTGGCCTGCGCCACGTCCGCCGGGGTATCCAGATCAAAAAAACCATTGAGCTGCGGATCGGCTTGCAGCATCTCCGCTTCAGCCACATAACGCACTTGCAACCTGTCGAGCAGAACACGCAGGCTGTGTTTTCCGCTACCGTTGAGACAGGCAAGTATGGCAGGCACACAGCTCGCTGAATAATACGCCGCCAACGGTTGCGGATAACCGCGCACCATCGGCACCACCGCTTGAAATTCGCCGCGTTGCTGCGCGAGATATTCAATCAGTGGTGCAGCGATGAACGGCATATCGCAGGCTACCGCAAATACCCACGGTTTAGTGGCGCTCTGCAACCCAGCAGCCAGCCCGGCTAACGGCCCGCTGTTCGCCGGATCATCGCAAATTTGCGGCAGATCGATTTCTGGACGAGGTTGGCGCACGCTGATGATAATTTCGGCAAACAGCGGCTGCGCGATGCTTACCATACGTTGCAGCAGTGTCTGTCCATCAAGCACGATGCCAGCTTTGTCCTGCCCCATGCGCCGCGAATCGCCGCCCGCCAGAATCAGTGCGCTGCAGTTCCCAATCATTTCAATTCGAGCATGAAACCGGCGATGGCGCGGACGTCATCCAGACCGAAATGCGGCAGTTGCGGATAGATCTCGTCCATGTCGGTGACAATGGCAATGAGTCCGTTTTCAATCATGCAGCGCGGTGGTTTGGCACACGCGCGGCGCAGCACTTCGATCTTCGCCCCGCCGCCAAGTGAAAAGCCCTCCGCCAGCACCAGGTCGGCCTCCCCCAGGAAACGCTGTGCCAGCTGTTCCGGTTCGCGCTCCTCTTTTGCATCGGCGACCAGTTGCAGCGCCTCGCGGGTAAGCAACATGCTCATCACCGCGCCGGCCTCCTTGTAGCGATAACTGTCTTTGCCCGGCGTATCCAGCTCCACCTTGTGGTGCGCGTGCTTGATGGTGGCGACTTTCAGCCCGCGCGCCGTCAGTTCACGGATGAGCTTTTCCACCAGCGTGGTCTTACCGGCACCGGAATGGCCAACGATGGAAATTACGGATGCGCTGTGACCCAAGATTCCCCCTGCGGTGTGATTTCTTTTTTCCAGATCGGCACCCGCTGTTTCAGTTCGTCGATTATCCAGCGGCAAGCTTCCAGCGCGGCTACACGATGTTCGGCACCCGCCGCGATGAACACGATGTTGTCGCCACCGTTCACACTGCCGATACGGTGCACGATGCGCGCATCAAGCAGCCCAAATTTCTCGATGGCATCGCTGCGCAGCTTTTGCATTTCCGACAGCGCCATGCTGCCATAGACATCAAAACTGATCTGCTCGACTGCGCGCCCTTCCGAGAAATCGCGCGCGCAGCCGAGAAAGGTCCCGATGCCGCCCATGCGTTTCGAACTGCCCTTGAGCGCGGCGACCTCCTCATCCTGAGAGAAATCCCCGGTTTGAATGCGAACCGGCTCGCTCATTTGCACCCCTGCGCCGGAATGACAAGATTTATTCACTGTCATCCTCCCGAAAATTTGGCCATAAAAGCCACCTCGCTGTTGTCCGCCAGCGGCAAAGCCAGATCATGCGCATGCTCGCCGTTCACCGCCATCATCACCGCCAGGCGCATGGCCCCGGGATGCTCTGCCGCAAGGGACTCTTTCAAACTGCCGAGCGTCAGGCCAGGCGTATGTTCGATAACCAATTCACGCACACCGCTGACAGCGGCAATCGGCCCAAAGAATAGAACTTTGATCATTTTGATTCCCCGCGCCGCCACAACCCGCTCTTGCCGCCGTGTTTCTCCTCCAGTTGCACACACTCGATACGCATACCGCGGTCGATCGCCTTGCACATGTCGTAAATGGTGAGAAGCGCGACGCTGGCAGCGGTCAACGCCTCCATCTCCACACCTGTTTGCCCGTCGCAGGTTGCCGTGGCCAACACCTTGATACCGACACAACCTTCCGCATCCGCTTCCAGCATCTCACTGAAGGCGATGTCCACCCCGGTCAGCATGACGGGGTGGCACATTGGAATGATGTCAGGCGTGTGCTTGGCCGCCATCACCGCGCCCACATCGGCCACGGTCAGCACGTCGCCCTTGGGAATACGGCCGCTGCGGATGCACTCCAGCGTGGCGGGCCGCATGCGCAGGACACCGCTGGCGATGGCGACCCGGGCGGTCGCGGGCTTGGCGGAGACATCCACCATGCGCGCCCGGCCTGCATCTGAGAAATGAGTTAAATCCTTCATGCTGTCGCTTTCAGTCTGTTGGGATGGATTACGCCGATTTTACAGCGCGGCACAATGCAGCGTCAGCCAATGTCCGTTACTCATAATTTTTGTACGGGATGGTATAGTTGCCCCGTCACGCACCACTCCATAAACCCGGCTGAATATCCACCCCAGACTCACACCCTCGACAACCATGAACGATCAGCAACTGTTACGCTACAGCCGCCACATCCTGCTTGAGGAAATCGGCATCGCGGGACAACAACGGCTGCGCGATGCGCGGGTGCTCGTCATCGGTCTGGGCGGGCTGGGTTCGCCTGCTTCGCTATATCTTGCCGCCAGCGGTGTTGGACGGCTCGCGCTTTGCGACGACGACACGGTCGAGTTGAGCAACCTGCAGCGTCAGATCATCCACCGCACTTCCTGCATCGGGCAAACCAAAGTCACCTCGGCACGAACTCTGCTGCAGGACATCAATCCGGATGTCGAATACATCGAACTGCCTTTCCGTCCGGATGCGGAAGAACTGCATGCACTGATCACAGACAGCGATGTGGTGCTGGATTGCAGTGACAACTTCGCCACACGCTACGCCGTCAACCGTACCTGTCTTGCACTAAAGAAACCGCTCGTGTCGGGCGCGGCCATCCAGTTTCACGGACAGATCGCCGTATTTGATTTTCGCCGCAGCGATGCACCATGCTACAACTGCCTGTTCCCGGAAGACCTGCAGGCGGCCGAACTCCGTTGCGCCACCACCGGCGTGTTCGCGCCGCTGGTCGGCATCATCGGCGCCATGCAGGCGGGCGAGGCACTCAAGTTACTGATGAACATCGAACAGGGGTTACACAGCGAGCTCATCAGCCTCGATGCACTGAACATGAATGTGCTGCGAACACACTTGGGCAAGGATCCTGCCTGCCAGGTTTGCGGTAACGCCTGACACTCTTTCAGCCACCGATATAGGACATTTCGATTTTGGCAGATGGTGACGCGGTCAACTGGTGGCGTAATTCGGAATAGCGATCGGCGCGCTTCCCCCAGCCTTCCGCAAGCAGATTGAGCAGCACCCGGTCGCTCGCTCCCGCACGCAACGGACTGCGCAAATCCAGCCCGTGCTCCGAGAATAGACAGGTATAAAGCTGGCCATCCGTTGCCAGACGGATACGGGTGCATTCATGGCAGAAGGCTTGAGTGACGGCGGCAATTATGCCGATCTCACCACCGCCATCGGCGTAGCACCAGCGCGCGGCCACTTCTCCCGTATAGTCTGCGCCGACCGCCCGCAGCGGATGGTGTGCCGTGATGCGATCGAGAATCTCGCTCGCCGGCACGACCTCATCCATGCGCCAGCCGTTGCTGCTGCCGACATCCATGAATTCGATGAAGCGCAGCACCATACCGCTGTGGCGAAAGTGTGCCGCCATCGGCACGATGTCCTGATCGTTGACTCCGCGTTTGACCACCATATTGATCTTGATTTGCTCAAAACCGGCTGTCTGCGCGGCGGCGATGCCGTCCAGCACGGTGGCGACAGGAATATCAGTGTCGCTCATGAGCTGAAAGGTTTCGTCGCACAAGCTATCGAGACTGACCGTGAGCCGTGCCAGCCCTGCATCTTTCAAGGCACTGGCTTTCTTGGCCAGCAGCACCGCATTGGTGGTAAGTGCGACCTCGACCGGTTTGCCTTCGCCGGTATTGATGCGGGCAAGTCTTTCAACCAGTTGCTCAACCCCGCGCCGCAGCAGAGGTTCACCCCCGGTCAGGCGGATCTTCTGCACCCCGAGTTGGATGAACAGCCGCGCCATGTGCTCTATCTCCTCGAAGGTGAGCAACTCCGCACGCGGCAGAAAAGTGTGGTTTGCGTCGAATATTTCGCGCGGCATGCAATAGGTACAGCGCAGGTTACAGCGGTCGGTGACAGAAATGCGCAGGTCGCGCAGGGGGCGCCGCAAGGTGTCGCGCAGGGGCAGCGCATAATCATGCGCCACGTCCGGCTTGCAATCACTCTTCGCCGTGCCGCCACTGCCATGAATTTGTAGGGGGTAAATCTTCACTCGGTCTGTTCCTGCTTCCTGTCCGGCATCCTGTCCGCCACCAGTACACCAGCTTCATATAGCAGCCACATCGGTACTGCCAGCAGGAACTGGGAGATGACATCCGGCGGGGTCAGGATTGCGCCCACGACAAAAGCACCAACGATGACATAGGGACGCGCCTCACGCAGTTTGGCCGGCGTTACCATCCCCATGCGTGCCAGCACGACGACGATAACCGGCACCTGAAACGAGACGCCGAAAGCGAGGAACATACCGAGAGCGAAGCTGAGATATTTGTCGATGTCGGTCATCACCGCGACCCCCTGCGGGGCGCTGGCAATGACGAAACCGAATACCGCCGGGAACACCACGAAGTAGGCGAATGCCATGCCCGCAAGGAACAACAGCATACTTGCCACAATCATCGGCAGCACAAAACGCTTTTCGTTGGCATATAGACCGGGTGCGACAAAGCGCCAGATTTGCAGCAGCACATAAGGCAGCGCCAGCAAGAACGCGGCCATCATAGTGACTTTGACCGGCACGAAAAACGGGGTCGTAACATCGGTCGCGATCATTTGCGTCCCCTGCGGCAATTTATCCAGCAAAGGTTGCGCCAGTAGCGCATACAAATCTGCCGCCCACGGAAACAGGCAGAGAAAAACCAGCAGCATAGCAAGCAGGCTGCGGGTAAGACGGGTGCGCAACTCGATCAGGTGCGTAACGATGGACTGACTTTCACTCATGAGCGTTCGGGCGGCAGGGCTGAATGCGACGGTGTGGCATCCCTGTTCTCGCCGGGATGTTCGAGCTCTTTTTCCAGCAGTGCCAAATTGCTTCCGATATCGTCACCGGTCTCCCGCACGGAACGCTCCAGCGCTTCCGTATTGGCTTTGGCCTTGCGCTCTATTTCGCGCAGTTCTTCCAGTTCGATACTGTTGCCGACATCCTGTTTGACCTTGTTGATGTAGCGCTGGATACGCCCCCACCACTGCCCCATGGTATGGGCGACCTTGGGCAGGCGTTCAGGGCCGATGACGACCAGCGCCACGACCATGATGCTCAGGATTTCGGTAAATCCGATATCAAACATCGAAAAATTCCAGCCGTATCAGGTTTAAGCCTTGTGCTGTGTTTTGTCTTTGGCTTCGCCTTCGATCGCCCGATCATCATCCTGCAACTTCTTCGCCGCTTCATCCTCGCTGCGCATGCCTTCCTTGAAGCCCTTGACCGCACCACCCAGATCGCTGCCCATGTTGCGCAACTTCTTGGTGCCGAAGACCAGAATCACCACCAGCAACACGATCAACCAATGCCAAATACTTAATGAACCCATGTTTCGCTCCCTGATAGAGTGTGACTGCACAAGTGGAAATGTCGCTGCCATGCCAGACATCCCGGCTGCGATGATACCCGAAGTTGCCACAGGCTATTCACCCCAAAAGACAAGGAAAGCAACAAAGAGAAACCATATCCGCCACAAAGGGGAAAGTAGTGATATTTGCTTGAGTTACAACCAGAATTGGTCGGAGTGAGAGGATTCGAACCTCCGGCCCCTGCGTCCCGAACGCAGTGCTCTACCAGGCTGAGCTACACTCCGGTGAAACTAAAATTGCCGCGTGGCGGCAAAGTGTGCCAATTCTAGCAGAGCGTGCTTGAATTGCGTATCGTTAAATGCGGCGATGGCGGTACATGCTGCTTCGACTTCCTGCAATGCCCGTTGCCGGGTGAATTCCAGAGCGCCGGTGGCGTGGATGATTTCCTGCACCTGCGCCAGCTTGGCCACATCGCCCTGCTCGATAGCGGCACGCACCAGCGCCGCCTGCTCGGGCGTACCCTGCTGCATGGCATGGATCAGCGGCAAGGTCGGCTTGCCTTCGGCCAAGTCGTCACCCAGATGTTTACCGGTTTCGGCTTCGTTGGCAGAATAGTCCAGCACGTCGTCGATCAGCTGGAAGGCGGTGCCAAGGTGGATGCCATATTTCGCCGCCGCTTCTTCCTCTGCGGCGGACGCGTGACCGAGAATGGCACCCAGGCGCATCGCCGCCTCGAACAGCTTGGCGGTTTTACAATGTATGACGCGCATGTAGTTGGCGACATCAACATCGGCATCGTGGCAATTGAGTAGTTGCAGCACCTCGCCCTCGGCGATGACATTGGTGGCGTCGGCCATAATCTGCATCACCCGCATCTCACCCACGCCCACCATCATCTGGAAGGCGCGCGAGTAAAGGAAATCGCCGACCAGAACACTGGCCGCATTGCCGAACAGGGTATTGGCGGTCTCGCGGCCACGGCGCAGATCCGACTCGTCCACCACGTCGTCGTGGAGCAGGGTCGCGGTGTGGATGAATTCCACTACGGCAGCCAATTCGTACTGGTGCTTGTCGCGGCAGCCGAAGGCTTGCGCCGACAGCAATACCAGCATCGGGCGCAGGCGCTTGCCGCCGCTGTTGATGATGTATTCGCCGACCTGGTTGACCAGCGCCACTTCGGAATGCAGGCGGGCACGGATCACCGTGTCCACCGCTGCCATGTCCGGTGCGAGCAACTGTTTGAGACTATCCAAGGAATTCTCCTGTCAGCAACTGGCGCGTGATGCGCTCTCGTTATGGGGCGCGCATTTTCTCATAAAGCGCCCTTCAACTGGCAGCCGTTTCACGTTTGGTGAGATAGACCCCGATACACACACCCAGCAAGCTCAGGACCATCACGTACCAGGCAGGCATGTTCGCACCCACCAGCGGCAGCAGCAGACTGACCATCACCGGCGTCATGCCGCCGAACACGGCGTAGGCGACATTGTAGGAAAAGGAGAGGCCGGAGAAGCGCA
>JBAZFV010000010.1:0-36821 GCA_041653255.1 Sideroxydans sp.
GATACGAAAGCCATAGATGTCGAGCACTTGGGCAAAGGCCAGTGATTTGGCCTGCATCTTTTGATAGATGCCGAATAGGTGTTTTTCACGACCCTTGACCTCGGCCTTGATCTGGTGAAACTCCAGACGCTTGCTAATTGCCTCCAGAATTTTGCTCACGACCTCACGCCGATTGCCGCGTGCCACCATAAGTGCCTTGGATAGAACACGATAACGGTTGGGGTGTAAATATTTGAAGCTGAGGTCTTGCAGTTCCTGGAAAATATTGTTCAGACCGAGGCGATTGGCGATGGGGGCGTAGATATCCATCGTTTCGCGGGCGATACGGGCGCTTTTGGATGCCGAGACCGAGCCAAGGGTGCGCGCGTTATGAAGCCGATCAGCCAGCTTGATGAGGATGACACGCACATCGCGTGCCATGGCCAGCAACATCTTGCGAAAATTCTCGGCTTGCGCATCTTCCTTGGTTTCAAATTTCAGCTTGTCGATTTTGCTCAAGCCTTCAACTAATTCGGCCACGGTAGAGCCGAAGGGTTTAGCTATTTGCTCGAGGGTGACGGGTGTGTCTTCGACGACATCGTGTAACAGGGCGGCAATGATGGCATGCGCGTCCAGATGCAGCACAGTGAGGATGCGCGCAACGGAGATGGGATGCGTGACGTAGGGTACGCCTGATTGGCGTAACTGGCCGGCGTGAGCGCTGCGACTGAATTCAAGCGCCGCCTTGACTTGTGCCACGTCCTCCGGCTTGAGATAGGTGGAGACTTCAAGCAGGAGGGCATCAGCATCGGCTTTTGACATGAGCTAAGCCCCGCGCTTCTGTAGCCGTAGAGGCGCTACAGTTCAGGCCATGCCGCGATTGAGAATTTCCACGCCGACTTTGCCTTCGCTGATTTCGCGCAAAGCGATTACGGTGGGCTTGTCCTTGCTGATTTCAACCAGATGGTTGGCGCCATTGGCCAATTGGCGAGCGCGGTAGGCTGCCGCCAGCGTCAGCTCGAAACGGTTGGGAATATTTGCCATGCAATCTTCTACAGTGATGCGTGCCATAATTTATTTCTCCGGAGTCAGGAATTGATTGATGAGACTACGTTGTCGGACGAGCTGTTTGGCAAGGCGTAAACGCGCGGCCAGGACGATGGAGTTCAGTTCCCGCACTGCCTCATCAAGGTTGGTGTTGATAATAACATAATCGAATTCAGATAGATGGGAGACATCCTCGCGCGCGGCGGCGAGACGGGCGGCAATCACCTCCGGAGCGTCCTTGCCGCGACCCTGCAAGCGTTGCGCCAGTGTTTCCAGCGAAGGGGGCAAGACGAAAATGCACAAACATTCCGGAAATAAACCGCGCACCTGAGCCGCTCCCTGCCAGTCGATCTCCAGCAGAATGTCGCGATCACGGGCATTCTCCTGCATGATCCAGCTGCAGGAGGTGCCGTAAAGATTGCCATACACTTCGGCGCTTTCCAGAAACTCACCACTTGCGGCCATGGCTAGGAATTGCTCGCGGCTGACGAAATGATAATCCTTGCCGTCGATTTCGCCCGTGCGGGGCGAACGCGTGGTGTAGGACACAGACAAGTCGATCTGCGGATTGGTCTGCAGCAAGGCTTGTACCAAACTGGTCTTGCCGGCACCCGAGGGCGCGCTGATAACGAAAAGACTGCCGGACATATAATCTCCTATTCGATATTTTGTACTTGCTCGCGCATCTGTTCGATGAGCAGCTTGATTTCCATGGCGCAATGTGAAACTTCCGCATCGACCGACTTCGCACCCAGAGTATTGGCTTCGCGATGTAATTCCTGCATCAGGAAATCAAGGCGTTTGCCGATGGCGCCACCGCCTGCCAGAGAGCGCTTAACTTCAGTCAGATGAGCGTCGAGACGAGAAAGCTCTTCGTCCACGTCGATTTTGCTGGCATACAGCGAGATTTCCTGGCGTATACGCTCGTCATCGTTGCCGCCCAATGCCTCAAGCAGACGTGTGCGCAATCTGGCCTCGTAGGCAGCCATGGCAGCCGGAATACGCGGGGCCACTGCACTGCGCAACGCTTCGATCTGTGCCACACGTTGCTGCAGAAAACTATCGAGTTTTTCACCTTCGCGCCGGCGCGCGGCGGAGAACTCTTGCAGCACCTGCTGCAATAAAGCGTTGAGGGCGGTGTTTAATTTATCGCCGCTGACACTTTGGCTTTCCAGGACGCCGTTCCAGCGCAGAACATCAATTACCGCAAGTTCACTCGCGCCGGGGAGAATGGTGCGAATTTGTGTGCCCCAGGCAGACAGTTGGCGCACCAGTTCCAGATTGAGCTGAACCGGATGCTGTGCGGTCTGGCGCAGGCTGAAATTTACCCGGCACTCCACTTTGCCGCGGCTGATTTGTGCGCTGATCGCCTCGCGCAGTGAGGGTTCATGCCCTCTCACTTCATCCGGCAGACGCAGTTGCAGATCGAGATAGCGATGGTTGACCGAACGTAATTCCAGCGTGAGAGAACCACCTTCGAGTTCGGCGGCTGCCACGGCAAAGCCGGTCATGCTGTAGATCATGGGAGCTCCGGGTGGATGGAAAAAATACGGACTAAATGGCGCGCATTATATTACGATTGCGCAACCATGCATCGATACACGGTGGCGTGTGCCATTCAAACCTGCAGGAAAAATAGATGAAGTTTGTCATTCACCAAGCCAATAAAATCGGTGGTCGCAAGTACAATCAGGACCGCGCCGGTTATGCCTATACCAACGAGGCATTGCTGCTGCTGCTGGCTGATGGCATGGGCGGCCATTTACATGGCGAGGTTGCTGCAGATATGGCGATCTATACCTTCATGCGCGCCTTCAGCCGACTGGAAGCGGGGCGGGCGCAGGAACCGGAAGTATTTCTTCGGGCCACCATGCGCGCCGCGCATGACGCCATTATTGAATACGCACTGGAACAAAAACTGGGGGGCAATCCGGGGACAACCTGTGTTGCGGCACTGGTGCAGGATGGTAAGGTATGGGTCGCGCATGCCGGTGATTCCCGTTTTTACCAGTTGCGCGATGGCAGGGTGGCGATGGTCAGCCACGACCATTCGGTAGTGCAGCAATGGGCGGACTGGGGCATCATCAGCCCGGAAGAAATGAAAACGCATCCCGATCGCAACAAGATCACCAACTGTCTGGGTGGCGTGGAGGACATGTTCTATACGGAAGTTTCCCCCTGCACCGATGTGCAGGACGGCGATACGCTGTTGCTTTGCAGCGATGGCTTTTGGAGTCCGCTCGAAGAAAAAGATCTGATGGAGATGCAAGTTGCATCGTCATTGCCAAACGTCCTGGACCAACTGATCGACACCGCTGTTATGCGCGAGGCGGGGCGTGCCGATAACACGACGGCCGTTGCCGCGCGCATGGGCACAGCAGGGCAAGATCACCCGACCGAAATTCCCGTTTGTGTGCCTCTGGCCATTGCAGCGTAACTGGCGCGTTATAATCGCGCCCCTTTTTGTATCCTTCCGAGGTTTTATTCATGCGTCCCAGCCAGCGCCAGCCAGAGCAGCTTCGTTCAATTTGTATCACCCGTCATTACACCAAACACGCCGAAGGCTCGGTACTGATCGAGTGTGGCGACACCAAAGTTATATGCACAGCCAGCGTCGAAGATCGTGTGCCGCCGCACAAGAAGGGTAGCGGTGAAGGTTGGGTTACAGCCGAATACGGCATGCTGCCGCGTTCGACTGGCAGCCGCATGTCGCGTGAAGCGGCCAAGGGCAAGCAATCCGGACGCACGCAGGAGATTCAGCGTCTGATCGGGCGCAGCCTGCGCGCCGTGGTTGATCTTGGTAAATTGGGCGAGTACACCATTCAGATCGATTGTGATGTGATTCAGGCGGACGGTGGCACGCGCACCGCCAGCATTACCGGGGCTTTTGTGGCGCTGCATGATGCGGTTTCCGGTTTGATGGACAAAGGATTGGTAAAGGAAAATCCGCTCAAGGACTTTGTTGCTGCCATCTCGGTTGGTATTTTCGAGGGCAAGCCGGTGCTCGACCTCGATTATGCCGAGGACTCCGCCTGCGATACCGACATGAACGTAGTAATGCTGGGGAGTGGCTACTTTGTCGAGGTGCAGGGTACGGCAGAGGGTCATCCATTCTCGCACGAGGAAATGGATGCACTGCTGGCGCTGGCAAAGTCCGGCATTGCGCAATTGGTCGAAAAGCAGCGTGCGGTTTTGGCGCAATGAACAAACTGGTTATCGCTTCCAATAATCCCGGCAAACTGCGCGAGTTTCAGCACATGCTGGCGCCGCTCGGCATTGAAGCGCTTACCCAGGCACAGTTGGGCATCACCGAGGCCGAAGAGCCACACTGCACTTTTATTGAAAACGCACTGGCAAAGGCGCGTCATGTCAGCGCAGCATCGGGACTGCCTGCGCTGGCCGACGATTCCGGTATTTGTACAGAAGCTTTGGGCGGTGCGCCTGGCGTACAGTCGGCGCGGTATGCGGGGGACAATCCGAAGTCCGATACACGCAACAACGAGAAGTTGTTGCAGGCGATGCAGGGCGTGACGGATCGTCGTGCGCATTATTACTGCGTGCTGGTGCTGGTGCGTCATGCCGATGACCCGCAGCCAATCATTGCTGAAGGTGAATGGCACGGTGAGATTGCGCACGAAGAACACGGGGACGGCGGATTTGGCTATGACCCTTTGTTCTGGCTGCCCGAACTGGGCAGGATGAGCGCGGAATTGAGCCACGCTGAAAAACACGCAATCAGTCATCGCGGCAAGGCGTTGCAGGTGCTGTTGCAGAAGCTGCGCGGCGCATGAACACCCAGCCGTTGCATCCTGTCGGCCTCAAATCGCAGGCGGTCAATTTTCAGGCAACCCCACCGCTGTCCTTGTACATCCACATTCCGTGGTGTGTGCAAAAATGCCCATATTGTGATTTCAATTCGCACGAGATGCGCGGCGCATTGCCAGAACAGGAATATGTTAATGCGCTGGTGCGTGATCTCGAGCTGGCACTGCCGCTGATCTGGGGTCGCAAGGTCTATTCCATTTTCATCGGTGGCGGCACACCCAGTTTGTTCTCGGGGGAGGTGCTCACGCATTTGCTGACGCAGGTGCGCATGCTGCTGCCGCTGGCACACGATGCCGAAATCACGCTGGAGGCCAATCCAGGCACGGTGGAAGCGGAGCGTTTCGCTGCCTATCGCGATGCCGGGGTGAATCGCCTGTCCCTCGGCATCCAGAGTTTTAACGATACGCATCTGCTGGCGTTGGGGCGCATTCACAATGCTGAGGAAGCGAAACGTGCCATCGAGATTGCGCAGCGTCATTTCGATAACGTCAATCTTGATCTGATGTATGCGTTGCCGCAGCAATCGCTGGAGCAGGCATTGCAGGATGTGCAGATTGCGCTGCAATTTCAGCCGCAGCATCTGTCCTGCTACCACCTGACGCTGGAGCCGAATACATTGTTTGCGCACCAGCCGCCGCCGTTGCCGGACGACGATGCGAGCAGCGAAATGCAGCGCCAGATCGAAACATTGCTTGCTGCCCACGATTACGAACATTACGAAACTTCGGCCTTCGCCCAGCCCGGACGCCGCTCGCGCCATAATCTGAACTACTGGCAGTTCGGGGATTACCTCGGCATCGGTGCGGGTGCACACAGCAAATTGAGCTTCCATGATAGGGTGATGCGGCAGGCACGTTACAAGCAGCCGCAGGCCTATCAGGACGGAGTAGTGCAGGCGGCACCGGTGCAGGATGAATATCTGTTGAGCAGGGATGACCTTGCCTTCGAGTTCATGATGAACGCCCTGCGCCTGAATGTCGGTTTCGACGAGATGCTGTTTCAGGAGCGCACCAGTCTGCCCCTGCTATTGATTCGCAACGAACTGGCAGAGGCCGAAAGGCGGGGATTGTTGTTGCGCGAAGGGCAACGCATTGCACCGACCGAACTGGGGCGACGTTTCCTGAATGATCTGTTACAGATTTTCCTTGCGCCGAAACACTAGATCCCACACACCATGTCCGAGACGCAAACCGCGCTGTTCAAACTTGGTAAGCGGTCGATAGGCTGGGCGCGGCGCGTAGTCTGTTGCAGTGTTCTCCAGTAATGGTTCGGCGCCAAGTACCGCCAGCACCTGTTCCGCATAATCCTGCCAGTCGGTCGCGACGTGAAGGTAGCCGCCGGGTTTGAGCTTCTGCACCAGCCCGGCGATGAACGGCGCCTGAATCAGCCGACGCTTGTTGTGGCGAGCTTTGTGCCACGGGTCGGGGAAGAAGATGTGCGCGCCGTCGAGTGTGTTGTCCGCGATCATGTCGCGCAGTACCTCTACGGCATCGTGTTGCATGACACGGATGTTGTTCAGCTGTTGCGATTCGATCAGTTTGAGCAGATTGCCCACGCCGGGTGTGTGCACTTCCAGCGTGAGATAGTCGATTTCCGGATGCGATTGGGCGATGGTCGCGGTGCTGTCGCCCATGCCGAAGCCTATTTCGAGGATTTTAGGCGCACTGCGGTTAAAGACGGCATCTAGGTCCAATGGCTGTGCGGCATACGCGATACCGAAGCTGGGCATCAGTTCAGCGATTGCGCGTTGCTGTCCGGGTGAAGTGCGCCCCTGGCGAAGGACGAAGCTGCGGATGTGGCGCCCTTCCTTAATGTTCACCTCAGCCTCCGCCGCGACTTTATTGTGGCGCCTATCCGGAGCTTCAGTCATCAGTTGCGGGTTGAGGCGATGATTCCTGCCGTCGGTGAGCTGGGGCTGGCACTGTAAAGTTTCTTTGGCATGCGTCCGGCAAGGAATGCACTGCGCCCTGCTTCCACTGCTTGTTTCATCGCGCTCGCCATCAGTACCGGATTTTGCGCACCGGCAATGGCGGTATTCATCAGCACACCATCGCAACCCAGCTCCATTGCAATCGCGGCGTCCGATGCCGTTCCCACACCCGCATCCACGATCACCGGCACGCTGACGCGATCCATGATGAGTTGCAGGTTCCAGGGGTTGAGAATGCCCATGCCGGAGCCGATCAGTGAAGCCAGCGGCATGATTGCGACACAGCCGATGTCCTCCAGTTGTGTGGCGATGATGGGGTCATCCGAGGTATAGACCATTACCTGAAAACCATCCGCCACCAGTGTTCTTGCGGCAGCAATGGTTTCGATCACATTCGGATACAGCGATTGCGGATCGCCCAGCACTTCGAGCTTGACCAGCGAGTGCCCATCCAGCAGCTCACGCGCCAGGCGCAGCGTGCGCACCGCATCGTCGGCGGTGTAACAGCCGGCAGTGTTCGGCAGATAGGTGAATTGTGACGGTGGCACGGTGTCCAGCAGGTTCGGCTCATTGGCGTTCTGGCCGAGATTGACGCGACGAATGGCCACCGTGACGATCTCCGCCCCGCTGGCATCCAGTGCGGTGCGCGTTTCGGTGAAGTCCTTGTATTTGCCGGTACCGACCAGCAGCCGGGACGAATAGCTTTTGCCTGCGATAATGAGTTTGTCGTTCATTGCTGTATTCCTGAATAGTTGTTAACCACCGCCGACTGCCACCACGATTTCAAGTTTGTCGCCGTCGTTCAGTTGTGCAGTGTCGAAGGTGCTGCGCGGCACGATCTCACCATTGCGCTCGAGTGCGACACGCTTGCCGCTATAGCCCATCACCTCGATAAACGCCATGACGCTGATGGATTGGGGAAATTGGCGGAGCTCGCCGTTGATGCTGATCGTTATCACTTCGTTTGCCCGTGTTAGAATCCGCGCCGCATTTTACACCAAGCGGGTGTAGCTCAATGGTAGAGCAGAAGCTTCCCAAGCTTAAGACGAGGGTTCGATCCCCTTCACCCGCTCCAATCACGATACCAACCCCCGAAGTATGGCTGGCTACTTCTTCTTTGTGATAAAACCATGGTGGCGATACTTTGAAGACACCGCCACGTGCGCCAGAGATGCTGTATTTTATGATCTGGCCAAGGTGATGCCAGCGAGCGAAAACCATGCTGCTGAGGAGTACAATGCGTGCGCGATGCCCGCTTGTTAATCCTGCTAATTGATAAATACAGGCGGTCCGGGAATTGTCATCCCGGTAAAACAATCTTCTTTGAAGTACCTTATTGCAGGTGAAAGATGGTGACAGCAGTCATACACATCAAGCAAGACAAACTTAGGACCGAGCGAATGGCCAAGGGCGGTGTTTGTCTGCCGATTGCTTGTGATGACTGTGGCATTTACGGCCTTTGCCGCGAGGTGAATGGTCCAGATGTTGACCTGTCCATCCCCGAGACTATCGTCAAGAGCCGCAGGCAGTTCAAGCGTGGTGAATTGCTCTACCGCATCGGCGAGCCGAGGCGGGCCGTTTATGCGATTCGCAGTGGCTCGGCCAAAACCTATGTGTCAACCAATGACGGGCGAATGCAGATCACAGGCTTTCGCATCACCGGTGAATTGCTTGGGCTGGATTCCATCATTTCAGGTCATTACACCAGCGAGGCGAGGGTGCTGGAAACCACCATGGTGTGTGAAGTGCCTGTCGATGTGTTGCAGATGTACAGCCAGTCAGTACCTTCTGTTGGTCTGCAGATGCTCAAGATCATGAGCCAGGAGATTGTCGGTTATCAGGAGCTCATGCTGTTGCTGGGGACAAAAAATGCCGATGAACGCCTTGCCACTTTCCTGTTGAACTTTTCCGGGCGTTTTCAAACACGCAACTATTCCCCGACAAAGTTCAATTTAAGCATGTCACGCAGTGATATCGGCAATTATCTCGGTATGGCCGAGGAGACAGTCTGTCGCGTGTTTTCCCGTTTTCAGGAGGGGGGGCTGCTGACTACCATGCGCCGCCAAGTTGAGATTCACGATCTGAATCGCCTAAAAAATATCGCACGCAGTTAATCAGGCATACTGCTATCCGTGCTTCCTGCTTGCGCAATACCTCATTCGATTGGCTAATCGCGGTGTTTCACTTTCTGACTGTTTTAATCGGATATGCATGTTCTAAATGAAATTTAGTTGACCTGCGTCAGGGATTGCCGGGGAATTAGGGGGTATATTGCACCGGCTAAAAATTCAGGTTCTGTATGACATGGGGTGTCACGTTGTGCGTGCTGTTTTTGCAGGCAACTTTGCTGAAGAGCATTGCACAAGGTCGTTCCGGAAGGGTTGTAAATTGTAGCAGGGAGGGGTGTGTATGCTGGTCATGTTCGACGGCACATTCCGTTGTTTTTAATATCGCTCTGGGGAGGAGACTACTGTGGAAGCGAATCAAGCGACAGCAGTAAAATATGACATGGAGGTAGTGCGCTGGTTTACCATCGCCGCCGCCATCTATGCAGTGGTGGGCACGTTGATTGGTGTGTATGCGGCATCGGAACTGGCGTGGCCGTTCTTGAACTTTGACATTGCCGAAATCACCTTTGGCCGTCTGCGCCCGCTACATACCAATGCAGTGATCTTCGCATTTGGCGGCTGTGTGTTGTTTGCGACGGGTTACTACATCGTGCAGCGCACAGGGTCAAACAAGCTCTGGAGTAACAAGCTGGCCTGGTTTCATTTTTGGGGATGGCAAGCAATTATTGTCGCGGCTGTGATTACGCTGCCGCTAGGCTTGTCGCAAGGCAAGGAATACGCCGAACTGCCTTGGTGGGTGGATATCGCAATCGCCGTCGTGTGGCTGTCGTACGGTTTGAACTACACCATGTCGATTGCCATCCGCAAAACTTCGCATATCTATGTGTCGAACTGGTTCACCCTGGGCATGATCATCATGATCACCTATCTGCATGTGGTGAACAGTCTGGCAATCCCGGTGGATTGGGCAACCTCTTACTCGATCTTCTCCGGGGTGCAGGATGCCATGGTGCAATGGTGGTGGGGACACAATGCGGTCGGCTTCTACCTGACTGCCGGCTTCCTGGCCATCATGTACTACTTCGTGCCGAAGCAGGCTGGCCGTCCGATATTCTCCTATCGCCTGTCCGTGCTGCACTTCTGGGCGCTGACATTTGGCTACGTCTGGCTGGGTGCTCACCATCTGCAATACACCGCCTTGCCTGACTGGACAGGTTCTTTGGGTGCAGCCATCTCGCTGGCGATGATCATCCCGTCCTGGGGCGGTGCGATGAACGGCATGATGACTTTGTCCGGTGCCTGGGACAAACTGCGCACCGACTACATCCTGCGCTTCCTGGTGGTGTCCCTTGCGTTCTACGCGATGTCCACCTTCGAGGGCCCGGTGATGTCAATCAAGACCGTGAATGCCTTGTCACACTATACCGACTGGACCATTGGCCACGTTCACGCCGGTGCCTTGGGCTGGATGGCAATGGTTTCTTTCGGTGCGATGTATCACATGGTTAAAAAGCTGTGGGGCGTAGAGAAGATGTATTCCGAAGAACTGGTCAACGTGCATTTCTGGCTATCGACGATCGGCACCGTGGTTTATATCGTGGCGATGTGGGTATCCGGCATCATGCAGGGTCTGATGTGGCGTGATTATGACGAGTATGGCACCTTGACCTACACCTTTGTTGAGTCGGTATCCGCCATGCATCCGTATTACGCGATGCGTGCCATTGGCGGTGCCATCTTCAATCTGGGTGCCTGGATCTGCCTGTACAACATCGTGATGACTGTGCGCACGGCGAGTGCCGCACGCAGTGCTAACGCTGTTCCGGCTAACGCATAAGGAGTACGAACATGTCTGATCACGACAAAATCTATTCGACTAAATTGCAGGACAAGACTGAACGCAGCACCTTGCTGCTGGTTGTCCTGACTGCGATCACGTTGGCAATTGGAGGAATCGTCGAAATCGTTCCCCTGTTCTATCTGCCGAACACGGCGATGTGCCAAAACGATCCCACCTGCAACAACACGCAGCATAAGGACCTTAAAGGTAATGTAATCCCGATGGACAAGATCATCTGGAATCCGGCGACGTCAGCGCACAAGAAGCTGGCAGACTGGCAACCGGGCGATGGCGTGCGTCCTTACACCGCACTGGAAACAGCGGGCCGTGGCATATTTATTCGTGAAGGTTGCTTCCTCTGCCACTCGCAGATGATCCGCCCATTCCGCGATGAAAAGGACCGTTATGGTCACTACTCGATCGCGGAAGAGTCGATGTATGACCACACCTACCAGTGGGGCTCCAAGCGTACAGGCCCTGATCTGGCGCGTGTTGGTGGTAAATATTCAGATGAGTGGCACCGCCGTCACTTGCGCTATCCGCGCGATATGGTACCCGAGTCCGTTATGCCAAACTATTTCTGGCTGGAGCAAAAACCGGTGGATATAGCGAAAACGGTCAAAACCTTGCAGGTGATGACTATCATGCCGTTCAATCCGGTTCCCAAGACGATCTATACCGATGAGTACATCGCCGGTGCAGCGGCTGATCTGGAAGGTAAAACCGACATGGATGCGTTGATCGCCTATCTGCAGGGGCTGGGTAATCACGTCAAATTCGAGGAAGGCGTGAACTACCGTGACTAAACTGCTGGAATACTTTGGCATGGATGTGCAGGCCATGACGCTCAACGACTGGCTCGGCATGTTTTTTGTCCTGGCTGCGGCGCTGGGTATGGTGGTGACCTATGCCATGGTATTCAGGCCGTCCAACAAGGCAAATTTCGATGCCCAGAGCCGTATGGTGCTGGACGACGATGACCCTACAAAATTGGGAGAAAAACGATGAGTGACAAACATAACGCAGATGACGTGCCAACAACGGGGCACGTTTGGGATGATGATTTGGGTGACTATATCAATCAGCCGCCAAAATGGTGGATGCTGGGGCTGACTGCCAGCGCGATCTGGGTGGTGGTGTACTTCATATACTACCCATCCATTCCGATCTCCAGCACTGGCACCTGGTTCAAAGGTGTTGCCGGCTGGACCGCGATCGGTGAGATGGAAGCCGATATGAGTGTGGTCGATGAAGTGCGCGGCAAATATGAAGCCAAACTGAAGGGCATGACGCCCGCGGCAATTCTGGCTGATAGTGAGTTGACCGAGTATGTCACACGTTCCGGCAAGGTGCTGTTCGGTGACAATTGCGCAGCATGTCACGGTACGAATGGCGTGGGTACACACGACAAATTGGGACTGTTTGCGCCCATCCTGAATGACGATGATTGGCTGTATGGGGGCACCATCGATACCATTCACGAGACCATCGTCGGCGGTCGTCAGGGCATGATGATGGCGCATGAGGGCATGCTGACCGATATTCAGATCGACACGCTGGCCAAGGCGATTGCAGACGGTAAGCCGACGTCCACCCCGCTCTTCATGGAAAGTGGTTGCACCGCTTGCCACGGTGAAGACGGCAAGGGTATCCAGACCATGGGTTCTGCCAACCTGACCGACAGCGTGTGGCGTTTTGATAGCTCAATTGAAGGGATCAAGTACACCATCAAGCATGGCGTGAATGCGGGCACGCCAGAGACTCGTGTTGCAGTGATGCCGTCTTTCCAGGCCGCAGGCAAGTTAAGTGATGACGAGTTGAAAAAACTGGCGGTGTATGTGTACAAGTTTGGTGGTGGCAAACCTGACGCACAATAATTCTGTCTGGCCGCGCAGGACACCCACGCGCGGCATCTTTAACCAAGGAGAAAACAGATGAACAGTATCAACAATAACATGGTGCTATGGGGTGTGATTATCAGCGTGGTCGGAACGTTCTTGGTGGGGGCATGGCTGCTATTCATGGCGTATCGCAAGGCCACCAAGGATAATGACGAAGATAAAAAATAGGCTGTAAGTGCGGTTCGAGGGGAGGGGGGCTTTGCTCTCCTCCCTTTCTTTTGTAGCCAGAATTACAGATGTGCTCAGCCTGAAGCGCTAAAATCGCACCATTAGGGATCGACGTGTTTGCACTACAACGGCAATAGTTCAACCGGGAGAGCAGGATGGAACGGCAGCAAGAAAAGAAAGAGATGGGTGAAGTTACCTCCCTCTATCACGAGTTTGAAACCTGGACTGTCAATACAGGGGGGCAGACGATCCATGCCAAGCGTATGCCTGGGTTCTTCCGTACCTTCAAAGACCGTGCACAACTGGCGCTGTGGCTGCCCTTTTTCCTTTTGCCATATTTGCGCTGGAACGGGAGGCAGGCGATCCTGTTCGATATCGACCATAACCAGTTCCATTTTTTTACTCTGACCGTATTGCCGCAGGATATCTGGATGCTCTCCCTGATTTTGCTGGTGGCGGCGATGACACTGTTTGCAGTGACGTCAGTCGCTTCACGCGTCTGGTGTGGCTACTTCTGTTTTCAGACTGCGTGGACCGACTGGTTCACCTGGCTGGAAAACAGAATCGAGGGCAATCCAACTGCCCGCCGCAAGCTGGATGAAGCGCCATGGGCTTTCGATAAGCTCAAGAAGAAAGCAATCAAACACTTCGCATGGGCGCTGATCTCCCTCTTTACCGGTATCAGTTTTTCGATCTGGTTTGTCGATGCATTCGATTACTGGAACAGGTTGCTGCATCTGCAATTGCCGCTGGTCGGCTGGGTCGTGTTGATCATGTTCTTTTTCGGCACTTACTTGCTCGCTGGTTTCCTGCGTGAGCAGACTTGCTTGTGGCTCTGCCCCTATTCACGCATTCAGGGGGTGATGACGGATACACAAACCATCCTGCCAACTTATGATTACACTCGTGGCGAACCGCGCGGCAAGCTGCGCCGTGGCGGAGAAGTGGTCGCCCCGCAGGGTGATTGCATCGACTGTTTCCAGTGTGTGCAGGTCTGCCCGACCGGGGTAGATATTCGCAACGGACAACAGTTGGGTTGCATCACCTGTGGCTTGTGTATCGATGCCTGCGATGTGGTGATGGATAAGATCGGCAAGCCGCGAGGTCTGATTCGCTATGCCTCGCTGGATGAGCTATCCGGCAAGCCAAAGAAAGAGATGTATCAGCACCCGCGCACTTTGGTTTATATCGGAATCATCCTGCTGGCACTGGGCGGCATCGTGTGGGGCTTGACGCACATGGGCACGATGGCATTGAAAGTTGTGCACGAGCGGCAACCGCTGTTTGTGCAAATGAGCGACGGCTCGGTGCAGAACAAATATGACTTCAAGGTGCTCAACAAGACAGACCGGAATATGCAGATCAAAGTGAGTGCCGAGGGTGGTGTCACGGATCAGGTCATCATCGGCGCGGAAGAACTGCCAATTGCCCGTCATGGCAAAAGCACCTCCTTTACTATTTTCGTCAAGGCGCCCAGAAAGAGTTTGGGCAAAGACGTGGTACCGATTCAGTTCCGTGTTGAAAGCGCGGAAGATCCAAATGTGTTTGCCGAATACACCAGCAAGTTTTATGGCCCAAAGCATTAAGGAGACAGCATGATTTCCCAAAATCACAAGACCGGTTTGCGCAATCCGTGGCTGCTCGGGATGATCGCTTTGATCCTGCTGGTATTGGGTGTCAATACCACATTCATCTGGTTTGCCACACACAACCAGTCAACCCTCGTTGACCGCGAATACAAAACCAAGGATCGAAAAACCAATACGCAAATGTTGAGTGAGCTCGGCAGGCAACAGGCATTGGCCTGGCAGACCACCATCAACAAGCCCAAAGAGCTGATACAAGGCAAGCCCACTTTGTATCAGATCGGCATATTGGACAAGAGCGGCCAACCAGTCAGCGGTGAAATGGAAGTGGAAGCCTACCGTGCCTCGGATGCGAGCCGGGACTTTGTCACACTGTTCAAGGAAGTGTCGGCGGGAGAATACCAAGGCTATATCACCTTTCCACTCAAGGGATATTGGGAGTTGCACGTTCACCTGCGGCGCGGCGCGGATGAGTTTTCGGTGAATACCGATCGCTTCAAGGTTATGGAAGTCCAATGATCCATCGCGGCAATGGCGTATAGCAGCAAGCAAATCCCCGCCGGTTGTTTTCATTGCGGCCTGCCGGTCCCGGCAGATGCTGATTTCCATCTCAATCTTGAAAACCAGTCGCGCAACTTCTGCTGCTTTGGCTGCCAGTCTGTCTGTGCAGCGATCTATGAGGCAGGATTGCAGGGCTATTATCAGCGCACACCGGAAGGGGTGCTGTTGGCTCCGCCACCTGAACCGCCCAGGGATATCGAGGTTTACGATTTCGATGAGGTCCAGCAAGAATTCACCACCTGTTCCGGTGATATCCGCGATATCCATCTGCTGGTGGAAGGCATCCATTGTGCAGCCTGCGTCTGGCTGATCGAACGGGGATTGTCACGCGCACCGGGGGTCGTCAGTGCCGAAGTCAATCTGTCCGGTAAGCGCTTGCACCTGCGCTGGGATAACAGCAAGAGCAAGCTGTCCGATCTGATCAGGGCGCTGGTGCGTATTGGCTATTCGGCGGTGCCCTACGATCCGGAAAATGCGGAAGGGGCGATCAAAAAAACCAATCGTGCCATGCTCTACCGCTTGTTCTTCGCGGGTTTTGCCGCGATGAATATGATGTGGATCGCGATCGCGCTCTACAGCGGTGCGAATCAGGATGAATTCCGCAGCTTCTTTCACTGGATAGGATTGGTGCTGGCGACGCCGACACTATTGTATTCCGCCTACCCTTTTTTTCGCGGTGCAGTGGGTGGCCTGCGCGCCGGTCATCTCACTATGGATATGCCGATTGCACTCGGATTGAGTGTGACGTACGCCTACTCGCTGTATGTGACACTTACCAACAATCAGCAGGGTGAGGTGTACTTCGATACCGTTACCAATCTGACTTTCATCATTCTGATCGGACGTTACCTCGAGGGCATGTTCCGTCATCAGGCTGTCTCGGCCACCAAGCGTTTGCTTGAGTTACAACCACGGGTGGCGTTGGTGATGCGAGACGGGCATGAGCAGATGACATCGATACGCGGGGTGAAACCGGGTGATCAGGTGCTGATCAAGCCTGGGTATACGGTGCCGGTTGACGGTATTGTGCTGCAGGGGCAGAGCGCGGTGGATGAGTCCATGTTGAGCGGTGAGTCGTCTCCCGTAAACAAGGAAGCCGGGGCCGTGGTCTCTGCCGGAACGGTCAATACGACAGGTGTGCTGCTGGTCGAAGTTCGCGCGCAACTGCAGGATACGACACTGTCCAAGATCATCCGGCTGGTGGAAGAGGCTCAGTCGTCAAAGGCACCTATCCAGCGCCTAGCCGATACTATTGTGCCCTGGTTTGTGCTGGTCACTTTATTGTGCGCCAGCGCCACATTCATATTCTGGAATCAGCATGATTTCGAGATTGCCCTGATGGCGGCAACTTCCGTGCTGATCATCACCTGCCCCTGTGCGCTGGGCATGGCGACGCCGATGTCCATTGCCGTAGCTTCCGGCTTGGGCGCCAGGCACGGCATTCTGGTCAAGAATGGTTTGGTGCTGGAGACGCTGTCCAAAGTGAACCATTTTGTGTTCGACAAGACCGGTACCCTCACTGAAGGCAAGATGAGCGTAGCCGAGATTCGATTTGCGGCGCAGGTAGATGAGACAAAGGTGATTCGCCAGGCAGCGGCGGTGGAACGTCTTAGCGAGCACAGCATGGCGCGCGCCATCGTGGCGCATGCCGAAATGCAACAACAAGCCTTTCGCAGTATCGAAGTGAAAGACTTCAAGGCAGCAGCGGGGTTGGGCGTTTTCGCCAGTGTGGCAGGGCAGGAAGTGCACTTGGGCAATGCCGAGTGGTTAAGGCGATGCGGAATCGATCTGGATGAAACATTGCATCAGCAAGCACAGCAATGGGAGTTGCAAGCGACAAGCTGCATCTATGTTGCCAGTGGCGCACGGCATGTGGCGGTCATCGGCGTTGCCGACCGTCTGCGCCAGGATGCGCAACAGTTGATAGACACTCTGCGCACGGCAGGTATCGGCATGACTCTGCTTAGCGGTGATCGCCGCCCGGTGGCGGAAGCGATCGCAAGACAATTGGGCGGGATGGAGGTGATTGCGGAAGTCATGCCACAGGACAAGGATGGCATCATTCAGAAATTACAACACCAGGGCAAGGTGGTGGCGATGGTGGGTGACGGGGTGAACGATGCGCCCGCCCTGATTCGCGCCAATGTCGGCATCGCTCTCGGTTCGGGAACGGATGTATCGGTTGAAAGCGCGGACATCGTGCTGATGCACAATGAATTGCTTAAAGTGCTGCAAGCCACCCAACTTTCAAGGCGGACACTGCGTACCATTAGGCAGAATATCGGCCTTTCTTTCGTGTATAACATTATCATGGTGCCGCTGGCGATGATGGCCAGGGTGAGTCCGCTGGTGGCGGCAATCACTATGCCGATCAGTTCGTTGATCGTGATTGCCAACGCTGCCCGCATCCGTACTTTATTCAGCAAGTGAGTGCATGATGGAAGTCATTTACAGTCTAATTCCCGGCATGATGTTTTTTGGTGTCTTGTTCGTGGTGGTATTGATTATTGCGGTCAAGAAGGGGCAATACGAGGATATGGAGGGCAACGGCCAGCGTATCCTGATGGATGATGATGAGGACATGATGCCGCACCAGCCCAAAAAGCCGGAGGCGGCAGACAAGCCTACTGAGTAACGGCCACGCCGCTCGCCAACAGCGGGTTGACAAGCTTGGCGAACTCGGTTGGCACAACATATTGCAGCAGCGGTTTCTCCGTACTGCTTAAGGTGATGTCCAGTCCGTTTTGCGGGTAGAGCCAGTGTACGGTACCACTTTTATTTTCCTTGATGATCTGCGCCGGCTTGCCAAATCGTTTGGCGAACAGGGCTTCATCGATACGCACGCCGGGCAGATAGGTCAGGCTACTGATAGGCGTGTTCATCAGGCGCGCAACATCGTCCGCCGTCAGGGTGATTTTTTTGCCGCTTCCCGTACCCGCTATCCGCAACCCACGCTCGAACATTCCCTGTAATTCATTTTCTGGAATATCCACCGTCAGTACCACACGCGAACGCAAACCGGCGAGATTGACCTGCTCGAAGAATACTTCAGCAGCCAATACGCCTTCCGGGGATTTGAACAAGCTCGGTATGGCCAGTTCCTTGAAGCGCTGTTCAGCCTCGGCAGGAGTCGAAACACCTAGGGTCAGGCCGAATACGCTGACAGAATCGGCAGTCGGATGCTCAATATGCCATGGCAGATCGGCTTGGTTGGGGCGGTCGCCGGGCATGAGGAAGGCGGCCAACAGAATGCCGACAGACAGAATGCCGGCACCCCAGTAAATTTTGCTTTCAGTAGTCATTGTGTTTGTGGGTTCAGGCGATTTGTTCGGCAGGAGAGGCGGTGGCGCCTTTGGGCATTCTGCTGTGGCGTGCCTGATACATGGAGTCGTTACCCATCACGATCAGGATCAGCAACGAGACCATGAAAGGCAATAGCCCGACACCACCCAACAGGGCGATGGTGGCTATCTTCGACCAGCCCATCACCTTGGACAGCATAAATCCGCCGCCGACCACGACGCAAGTGATGGCCAGCAGCCACATGAAGTGTGTATTACGCTTATTGGCCAGCGCCCAATGCGCTTTCACAAATGCGATTTCAGTGCTTCTTGCCACCTGTTTTGCCTTAAAGGAGATATAGCCGGTAATGATGAGAGACATCAGCGGTACGATCAGCACCATCAGCGGAAAGGTACTGAACACACCAAAAGTCGCGGCGAAAACCAGGATATGGTTGCACACCAGATTGATCAGGAATATCTCGTGTGGCCATTTGGCACGTATGATTTCTTCCGCGGACGCATTACAGAGTTGTGGCATGAGTGGGGCTCCGGGTCATTGGTGAGCAGGGCTCGCAGGATATTGGTTCTTCCGTGCAAATGGATGGGTCAGGACTTCCCCATCATCTCGCGCAAGCGTGGCAGGGCCAGAATCTCGATGGCGCGCGCCTTGACACGAATCAGCCCGTCCTCATGAAAATGAGAGAAGGCGCGACTGACCGTTTCCAGCTTCAGCCCCAGATAACTTCCTATCTCAACACGTGACATGCGCAGAGTGATCTGGGTGGGGGATATGCCATGACTCGCGTTGCGCTGTGACAGATTGAGCAAAAAGGCAGCCAATCGTTCTTCTGCCCGCATCGATCCCAGTAGTAACATGATGCCCTGGTCGCGTACGATCTCGCGGCTCATGATTTTGTGCAGATGACGCTGCAGGCTGGGGATTTCCCGGCTCAATGCTTCCAGCTTGGCAAAAGGTAATTCGCATACCTCGCTTGTCTCCATGGCAACGGCCTCGCAGGCGTGGGCATCCGTGCTGATCGCGTCGAGTCCGATAATCTCACCCGACATCAGGAAGCCGGTTACCTGCTCGCGTCCATCTTCGTGCAAAATCCGGGTTTTGAAAGAACCGCTGCGAATCGCATACAGCGATCTGAACGGGTCGCCGGGGCGATACAGATAGTCGCCCGTCGAAAAACTGCTCTTGTGATAGCTCAGCATCTCCAGGCGGTGTACTTCATCATCCGATAGGTCGATGGGCAGGCAAAGTTCGCGCAGACTGCAGTTGGAACAGGCCGCCCTGAAGTGTGAGGCAACAAGCGCGGGTTTCATGATGTCGTTCAAAGCCATAATTACTCTGTGGTTGCTACGGGGCTATTTTGACATATATCAAGCCAATTCGGCGGCATAATGGCATAGTACGTGCCCGATTTAAGGAGAGCAGCGTGAACGAAGTAAGCACCCATATTGAAGTTGATTTAGAACTGATTCGCAGACTGGACAAAAACGGTCCGCGTTATACGTCTTATCCCACCGCAGATCGCTTCGTCGAGGCCTTTAATGCGGAAAGTTATACCCACTGGGTGGCCAAGCGCGAGATCGGCGGAGTCGGCCGTCCGCTGTCGCTGTATGTCCATATCCCATTCTGCAATACGCTGTGCTTCTACTGCGCCTGCAACAAAGTCATCACCAAGGATCACAGCAAGGCCGCCAAGTATGTGCGCTACCTGATCAAGGAGATGGCGATGCAGGCTGCCTTGCTCGGACCGAAACAGGTGGTGGAACAGTTGCATTTTGGCGGTGGAACGCCCACTTTTTTGAGTGATGATGAGTTGCGTGAAGTAATGGCTGCGATTGGCCAGCACTTTACGCTGATCGAAGATGGGGAATATTCCATCGAGATCGATCCGCGCAAGGTGAGCGACGACACTATTTCCCTGTTGGGACAGTTGGGTTTCAACCGCATTAGCCTCGGTGTTCAGGATTTCGATGATGCGGTGCAGCGCGCAGTAAACCGGATTCAAACTGAAGAAGAGACAGTCGGTGTCATGCGTGCGGCGCGGGCCAACGGCTTCAAGTCGATCAGTATCGACCTCATCTACGGCTTGCCAAAGCAGACTCTGGAAGGGTTTGGTACCACCCTTGATCGCGTGATTGCGACCAATCCAGATCGGCTTTCGATCTACAACTATGCGCACATGCCTACCGTATTCAAGCCGCAGCGGCGTATTCATGAAGAAGACTTGCCCGCACCGCAGGTCAAACTGGACATCCTCAACATGGCGGTGAATAAACTGACCGGTGCCGGCTATGTGTACATCGGCATGGATCACTTCGCCAAACCGGAAGACGAGCTCGCGGTGGCGCAACGCCAGGGACGGCTACACCGCAACTTTCAGGGTTATTCCACGCATTCCGATTGCGACCTGGTGGCGCTGGGTGTCAGTGCCATCGGCAAAGTCGGACCGACCTATAGCCAGAACTATCGGGATCTGGAAAATTATTACGATGCGCTGGAGCGGGACGAACTTCCTATCATGCGCGGGTTGGAACTGAATGCCGATGATCTGGTGCGACGAGCCATTATCCAGGCACTGATGTGCCATTTCGAGATTTCCAAGGAATCCTTCAATATCGCCTATCTGATTGACTTCGACCAGTACTTTGCCACTGAAATACAAGAGCTGGCCGAATACGAGCGGGAAGGGCTGCTTGAACTATCGCCGCAGTGGATCGCGGTAACACCGAAAGGGCGCATGCTCATACGCAATATTTGTATGGTCTTCGACAAGTATCTGCGCACGAAGCAGGAGCACGCACGCTACTCTAAGGTAATATAAACCCGATATGGAACGAGTTCGCCTGCTTGTCGGTGAGGCAGGTATTCTGGAGGAGACCCCGCATTTATGGGGCAGACATGACCAAAAAAGTTGATGATTTTCGCCTGAAACTTGGCAAGCAGGAGCTGGTTCCAATCATGATCGGCGGCATGGGTGTAGACATATCCACGGCTGATTTGGCGCTGGAAGCAGTACGTCTGGGTGGGGTTGGCCATATTTCCGATGCGATGCTGCCGACCGTGTCTGATCGCCGTTACGATACCGGCTTCGTCAAAGAGAAGCTGATGCAGTACAAATACAACGTCGACAATTCCGACAAGACACAGATCAAATTTGATCTGGGGCAGCTCGCTGAATCCACCCGGCTGCATGTCAGCAAGACGATGGAACGCAAGCAGGGTTCCGGTATGATCTTTATCAATATCATGGAAAAACTGACCATGAACGGGCCGCGCGAGACATTGCGTGTGCGCTTGCATGAGGCACTCTCTGCAGGCATTGACGGGATTACGCTGGCGGCCGGTTTGCATCTCGGTTCATTTGCGTTGATGGAAGACCATCCGCGTTTCCGTGAAGCCAAGCTCGGCATCATCGTGTCATCCCTGCGTGCATTGCAGCTGTTCCTGCGCAAGAATATCAAGACCGGGCGGCTACCTGATTACGTGGTGGTGGAGGGGCCATTGGCTGGCGGGCACTTGGGCTTTGGTATGGACTGGGCGCAATACGATTTGCGTGCCATCGTCAATGAGATGCACGATTTTCTGCGTGCCGAAAAGCTGGATATCCCGGTGATCCCCGCCGGCGGCATCTTCACCGGCAGTGATGCGGTTTCTTTTTTGCAGGAGGGTGCGGCAGCAGTACAGGTTGCGACACGTTTTACGGTAGCAAAGGAGTGCGGTCTGCCGCCGGATGTACAACAGGAATATTTCAAAGCGACCGAGAGCGACATCGAGGTTAACGGCACTTCGCCCACTGGCTATCCGATGCGCATGCTCAAGAACAGTCCTTCCACCGGCTCCGGCATCCGTCCCGGCTGTGAGTCATATGGCTACCTGCTGGATGCCAATGGCCGTTGTGACTACGTCGACGCCTATAACCGGGAAGTGGCGGCACATCCGGATGAGAAGAAGATTGCAGTATTTGATAAAACCTGCCTGTGCACACACATGCGCAACTTCAAGTGCTGGACTTGCGGGCATTACACCTATCGGCTGAAAGACACTTCGCGCAAGCTGGAGGATGGCAGCTACGCCCCGCTGACAGCCGAGCATATCTTCCGTGATTACCAATTCAGTACCGATAACAAGATCATGCTGCCGGACTGAAAGCGTTTACGATTTTGCTTCACCGGCTGCGTCGTCGGCATCCAGATGGTCGCCATGTGGATGTTGTCCGTAGGCCTTGATGAAAACTTCCTGTGAATTGTTCTTGGTGCGTGGTTCCGGCGTATTCAGATTGTGGTACTGCACGTCTTCGCAGTAGTGGTAGAGCGCATGCTGCATGCGGTCTAGCAAACTGATTTCAAAGCTGAAACCCTCCCTCGCCAGCGCTTTTTGCAACCCTTCCATAGAGTAGTGCGCAACGCTGTAACGAATTTGCAACCAGTTGTCTTGCTCGCTGCGCTCAACGGTGAAGTTGTTGAGGCCTGCCAGTAGCACGAAAGCCTGCGCGGCCTGCTCGGGGGAGCTAAATTTCAGAATGCGTACTTTGAGCAATTCAAATGGATTCATCTTTTAGTTCCCCCGCAAAATATTCATTCCCTTCAGCAGATTCAAAGCCTGGTTCAGTTGATAATCATTCTTGGTGCCAAATTCTGTAATTTCTGGCTTGGTGGTGTTGCCGTTCTGTTCCTTGGGCGGTGTCTTGCTTGACGGCTTGCTTGTTTCATCACCACTTGTTTCTGCTTGTCCATTCTCCAGGTGCTTGGCCAGATCGGCCTCGCGCAGGCGCAATGAGCTGTCAAACGAGGCGGTTGCAGGATCTTCCACCACGATATCCGGCACGATTCCCTTTGCCTGTATGGAGCGCCCGCTCGGTGTGTAATAACGTGCGGTGGTGAGCTTGATCGCGGTGTTGTTACCCAGCGGCAAAATAGTCTGCACCGACCCCTTGCCGAAAGTTTGTGTACCCAGAATGACGGCACGCTTATGATCCTGCAGTGCACCGGCCACGATTTCCGAGGCAGAGGCAGAGCCACCGTTTACCAGCACCACCATCGGTACACGGGTGAATTCTGCGGAAAGGTCTTGCAGATAGTCGTCTTTGCCGCCTCGTGCGTAGTACTCGGAACTGGCCAGCAGGCGCATCTTGGCATCATCAGTGCGACCCTCGGTGTAGACCACCAGCGCATCCTTCGGCAGGAAGGCGGCAGAGACTCCAACTGCAGCAGTCAGCAGACCGCCCGGATCGTTGCGCAGGTCGAGGATCAATCCCTGCAGTGGCTCCTTGTTTTGTTTGCGCAGATTGGCCAGTGCGGTGGCCAGGTTCTCGCCGGTGTGTTCCTGGAACTGGGTGATACGCACGAAAGCATAGCCCGGTTCGGCCAGTTTTGATTTCACACTCTGCACCTTAATGACAGCACGCACAATACGGATTTGCAGTGGCTGCGGAGCGTTCTTGCGCACCACGGTGAGCAGGATGCTGCTGCCAGGTTTGCCGCGCATGCGTTTGACCGCATCGTTCAGGGTGAGTCCCTTCACCATCATGTCATCCAGTTTAATGATGAGATCGCCGCTCTGGATTCCGGCCTTGAATGCCGGTGTGTCCTCGATCGGCGAGATTACTTTGACCAGACCATCTTCCATTCCGACCTCAATACCGAGCCCGCCAAACTCTCCCTGGGTGCCGACCTGCAGCTCCTTGAAAGCTTCCGCATCCAGATAGGTAGAGTGCGGATCAAGCCCGCTTAACATGCCATTGATCGCTTCAGTGATGAGTTTTTTGTCGCTGACGGGTTCGACATAGTTGCTCTTGATGCGCCCGAACACATCGGCGAATGCGCGTAACTCTTCGACCGGCAGGGGCAACGCGACTTCCTTCTCTGCCACGGCGGAGAAGTGCAGACTGACCATGACGCCTGCGACCAGTCCAAGGGTAATCAGGCTCAATTCTTTGATGCGACGACTCATTTTTTTTCCTTAGGGATGCTTGATCCAACTGTTGGGGTTGATGGGTTGGCCCTTGAAGCGCAGTTCAAAGTATAAACCGGAATCCTCATTACCGCCGCTGTTGCCGACAGCGGCGATCAAATCACCGGTACGCAGGGTCTCACCCACTTGCTTGTACAGCGTCTGATTATTTCCGTACAAGCTCATGTAGCCGCGGCCATGATCAATGATGAGCAGATTGCCGAAGCCGCGCAGCCAGTCGGCATAGACCACGAGTCCCGGGGCGATGGCTTGTACCGGTTGTTTCGGTGTCGCGCGGATGAACCAGCCGGTCCAGGAGAGCGTGCTTTCCGGACGGCGCGAACCAAACCGGTTCGATACTTTGCCGTCCACCGGGAGAGAGAGCTTACCCTTGTATTGGCTGAACTCCTCGCCGGCCGTCTCTGGCATGACGGCGGACAATTCCTCAAGTAGATGCGTCAGACGCGCCTCATTCCGTTGCAGGCGCCCGATTTCCCGCCGCTGCTGTTTCAGCCGTTGCGAAATTTTGCGCAGGGTTTGCTGATGTTTAACCTGCTCGCGTTGCAATTGCACCAATTCGTTTCGCTCTGCCGCACGCAGCTCGCCCAGTTCTGCTTGCTTGGCCTTGGTTTCCCGGGTCGTCTGATTCAGTTCGGTCAACGCATTCTGCTGGGCGCGTAATGCGCTACTACGCTCACGTGCGACGTAACCCAGATAGTGCAGATTGCGCGCAAGCTGGTTCGGATCATCGCTGCCGAGTAGTAATTTTAGATAGTCCTGTTCCGTGCTGCTGACATATTGCTGATAAAGCAGGCTACCCAGACGCGCCTGCTGCTGCCGGGAGTTGGCCCTGGCTTGATCGGCGCGCTGTTGCAGATGTTGCAAGGTTTGTCTGACCTCCCGCTGTTGCTGTTCCAGGCGGGAAAGCGCGCGATTGCTGTCACTGATTGCGCGTTCGGATTCGCGCAGGGTGTCGGCTACCTCCGCCTTGGATTCCGCTGCCTTGTCGAACTCCTGTTGCAGTGTCGCGATACGGCGCCGCAGTTTTTCCAGATCGGTTTGGTCACTGGCGAACGCGTTGCAGGCAAAACAGCACACGGCCAGCAACAGTATCCGCATCGTCCCGGTCACTCGAAACAGATCAGGGGCTTGCCGGTCATCTCGGCCGGTTGGGGCAGACCCATCATTGTCAGCAAAGTCGGCGCAACGTCCTGTAGTGCGCCCGTACCCGGTGCAGCTATTTCTGCCTTGCGTCCGATATAGAGGAAGGGGACGAGGTTCAGGGTATGTGCCGTGTGTGCCTGGTTCGTACTGCGATCCAGCATCTGCTCCGCGTTGCCGTGATCGGCGGTGATCAGTACTTCGCCGCCACATTCCAGCATGGCGTTGACTACGCGCCCAATGCAGATGTCCAACGCCTCCACCGCACTCACCGCCGCTGCCATGATGCCGCTGTGACCAACCATGTCGCCATTGGCGTAGTTGCACAGGATGGCCTGGTACTGCTTGCTGCGGATCGCGGCTTCCAGCTTGTCGGTGACCTCGAAAGCGCTCATCTCGGGTTTCAGGTCGTAAGTGGCGACCTTGGGCGAGGGGATGAGGATGCGGTCCTCGCCAGGGTAGGGCTGCTCCTTGCCGCCATTCATGAAGTAGGTGACGTGCGCGTATTTCTCAGTCTCGGCGATACGCAGTTGCTTCAGACCCAGCGCAGAAAGATATTCGCCGATACCGTTGTGGATGGTGTCTGCGGTGTAGGCGCAGGGCAGATGGAAGTCTTCGCCATAGCTGCTCAAGGTGGTGTAGTTGGCCAGCTTTGGGAAGCAGGTGCGGACAAAACCGTCAAACGCCTCATCGGTCAGGGCGCGGGTGATTTCGCGCGCGCGATCGGCGCGGAAATTCATGAACACCGCGACATCGCCATCCTGCATCGGGGCTGGCGCGCCGATCACCGTGGCCTGCACGAACTCATCGTTTTCACCGCGTGCGTAAGCGGCTTCCAGCCCGGCAAGCGCATCGGGGGCTGTAAATGGTGCCGCGCCCAGAGTCAGCATGTCATAGGCGACTTGCACTCGTTCCCAGCGGTTATCGCGGTCCATCACAAAAAAACGCCCAATGAGGGTGGCGATCCGCCCTGCCCCAAGTTGAGTGCATTTTTCCTGCAAGGCTTGCAGTGATTGGGTGGCGCTGCGTGGTGGTGTGTCACGCCCGTCGAGGAAGGCGTGCAGGAAAATGTTCTTCAGTCCGCTGCGTGCCGCCAGTTCCAGCATGGCATGAATATGCGCCTCGTGGCTGTGCACGCCGCCGGGGGAAAGCAGTCCCATGATGTGCAGCGCCGAACCGCGTTGCAACGCCGTTTGCGCGGCCTGTACCAGCGCAGAATTGTCAAAAAAGCTACCGTTCTCGATCGCCAGATCGACCTTGGTCAGATCCTGGTACACCACGCGACCCGCGCCGATGTTGAGATGACCGACTTCGGAATTACCCATTTGTCCGTGCGGCAGGCCAACGTGCAGTTCAGAAGCATTGATCAGGGTGTGTGGATATTCGTGCCACAGCCGGTCCCAATTTGGTTTTCTGGCTTGAGCGATGGCATTGAAATCGGCATCCTCGCGATAGCCGAAGCCGTCAAGGATGAGCAATAGAACGGGGGTGAGAGCATGTGGGGTAGTTTGGGTCATACCGGGTTTCTCAATAAGCTGTCAGAATATCAGCCGCTGCTGATGCAGCGGATGTGCGATTTTAGCTGATTTTGCGCGGCAGGTATGTGCCGTGCTTGTATGTGAAGAGGAATAAATGTCGAAAAAGCCGATTGAAAAAGAAGAAGATATCATTGTTGCAGCCGCCTCCATGAAGGCTATCTCCCACCCTTTGCGCCTGAAGATACTGTGCGTGCTGTCGGCTGGTGCATTGAGCGTACAGGATATCGTCGAACAGGTGGGAACGACCCAGAGCAACATCTCGCAACATCTGGCGATACTGCGCGACAAGGGTATTCTGGTCGCCAACAAAGATGCGAACCACGTTTATTACCGCATCGGTGATGCCAGAATCCTCAAATTGGTGGGATTGATGCGCGAGGTCTTTTGTTCGATATAAGCGGCTTGCATCCATTCGTATATTAGAATATGCTAATAGACTATTACTTCTTTTGTAGCGGGAGCAAGTTATGAAAAGACCATGGATGTTGACCTTTGCATTGGTGTTGCTGGGCGTGTCGAACAGCGGCGGCGCGGAATCCCTGCGTACGATCCAGGTGCAGGAGCGCGAAGTGGCACAGCGCTACAGCATCGATGGTGTAGTTGAGGCAACGCGCCAGTCGACGGTGTCGGCACAGATCTCCGGCCGTGTGAAGGCACTCAATTTTGATGTAGGTGACCGCGTCAGCAAGGGGCAGATCATTCTGCGTATTGACGAGAGCGAAGCAAATCAGGCGCTCGCGGGCAGTCAGGCACAGTTGGCCCAGGCTCAGGCAGCATTAAGTAACGCCCGCCTGAATTACGAACGCTCCAGACAGTTGTTCGAGCAAAAATTTATCAGCAAGGCTGCATTGGACAAAGCCAGGGCCGATTTCGAGATGGCCGAGGCACAGGCGCAGGCCAGTGCGGCTGGGGCGCAGCAATCAGTGCTGGCGCAGAGCTATACCGCAGTGGTCGCTCCTTACGCGGGTGTGGTGTCGGCGCGCATGGTCGAGATGGGCGAGATGGTGACGGTGGGCAAGCCGCTGATGACCGGTTTCGATCCGGCCGAACTGCGTATCGTCGTCAACGTACCGCAGTACAATCTCGCTGCCATCGGCACCAAGCCGAACGTGAGTATCGAAGTGCCTGAACTGAAACGCTGGCTGAACCCTGCCAGTGTGACGGTACAGCCGTCCGCCGATCCGCGCACGCACAGCACACTGGTGCGTATCAACCTTGCCTCGAATGAGCAAAAAATCTATCCCGGAATGTTTGTGCGGGCTCACTTCGTGGTGGGCAAGGAAACCAAATTGACCATTCCGGTCGGCGCCGTGGTGAAACGGAGTGAAGTGGTCGCTGTTTATGTGGTGGGTGCGGATGACTTGCCGCGCTTGCGCCAAGTCCGTCTTGGTGAAGCCACCGCTGATGGCGAGGTCGAAGTGCTGGCCGGATTGCAGCCAGGCGAGCGGATTGCACTCGATCCGGTGCGTGCAGGGATGGCGGTGAAGAAATGATGGGTATTTCCGGGCGCATCGCGCGCATCTTCCTGCATTCGCAGATGACGCCGTTGCTGGCGCTGGTCGCCGTGCTGCTGGGCGCATTTGCGGTACTGGTCACCCCGCGCGAAGAAGAGCCGCAAATCAACGTGACCATGGCCAATGTGCTGATCGCCTACCCCGGTGCCTCGGCCGAGGATGTGGAGCGTACGGTGTCGACCCCGGCGGAACAGGTGCTGTCACAGATCGCCGGTATCGACCACGTGTATTCGGTGTCGCAACCCGGCATGTCGATTCTGACCATCCAGTTCAAGGTGGGCGAGCAACACATACCCTCGCTGGTCAAGTTGTACGACGTGATCAACTCGCATGCGGACTGGCTGCCGCCGACGCTGGGTGTGGCGCAACCGCTGATCAAGGCGCACGGCATTGATGATGTGCCGATCCTGGCGCTGACCTTGTGGCGCGAACAGGCGGCGGGCGGCGGTCTGGCGCTGACCCAGGTGGCGCATGCGATTGAGACCGAATTGAAACGGGTACCCGGCACGCGTGAAGTGAACACGCTGGGGGCGAGCCAGCGCGCGGTACGCATCCTGCTCGATCCCGAGGCATTGAATGCCTACCAACTTTCGCTGCAGGAAGTGCGTGGCGCGTTGCAGGCTGCCAACGTGTCGCAGAGCGCCGGTTATCTGGTGCAGCGCAACCGCGAAGTGCTGGTACAGACCAACAATTTCCTGACCGATGCGGCGGAAGTGCGGCAGCTGGTGGTGGGTGTGTCGGGCGGCAAACCGGTGTTTCTGCACGATGTGGCCGAAGTGCGGGATGAGGCCGAACTGCCGACGAACTACGTTTGGCTCGGACTCGGTGTGGCGGCGCAGGACAAGGGCATTGAGGCAAAAGGTGAATTCGCGGCGGTGACCGTTGCGATCACCAAGAAACCCGGCGAGAACGCGGTGCAGGTGGCGCGGGGACTGCAGCAACGGGTGGAAGAATTGAAAGGCAGCGTGATCCCGGACGATGTGCGCGTCACCGTGACACGCAACTACGGCGAGACTGCAAACGACAAGGCGATGAAGCTGATCCAGAAACTCTTCTTCGCCACTTTCGCAGTGGTCGCGCTGGTCTGGTTTGCGCTCGGGCGGCGCGAGGCCTTCATCGTTGGCGTGGCGGTGTTGTTGACGCTGGCGGCGACGCTGTTCGCCTCTTGGGCCTACGGCTTCACCCTCAACCGCGTATCGCTGTTCGCACTGATCTTCTCCATCGGTATTCTGGTCGATGACGCCATCGTGGTGGTGGAAAACATCCACCGTCGGCGCGAGCTGTCGCCGCACCAACCGCTGTCTGAAATTATTCCAGAGGCAGTGGACGAAGTCGGCAGCCCGACCATTCTCGCCACCTTTACCGTGATCGCCGCACTGCTGCCGATGGCGTTCGTCTCCGGCCTGATGGGGCCGTACATGAGCCCGATCCCGATCAATGCCAGCATGGGCATGCTGATTTCGCTGGCGGTCGCCTTCGTCATCACGCCCTGGCTGGCATACAAGCTTTCCGGTACGCATCACGCAGTGATCAGCAACGATGAAGAAACCGGTTTGGCACGCTTCTTCCGCCAACGCTTGAGCCCTTTCCTGAACGGGCAACACGGCAAGCCGGCACGGCGCAAACTGTGGCTGGGTATTCTGGCTGCACTGCTGCTGTCCGTATCACTGGTGGGCGTGAAGCTGGTGGTGCTGAAAATGCTGCCCTTCGACAACAAATCGGAGTTTCAGGTGGTGGTGGACATGCCCAGCGGCACTGCACTGGAGCAGACTGCCGGCGCGATGCGCGAGATTGGCGCTTATCTGGCGACCGTTGCGGAAGTCACCGATTACCAAGCGTATGCAGGAACGGCGTCGCCGATCAATTTTAACGGCCTGGTGCGCCAATATTATTTGCGTGAGGCGTCGGAGCAGGGCGACATCCAGGTCAATCTGCAGGACAAACATCATCGTGACCGCAGCAGCCACGAGATTGCAAGTGCAGTGCGTGCGCCGATCGAGGCTATCGCCGCCAAATGGAATGCCAAGGTTAAAGTGGTGGAAGTGCCGCCGGGGCCGCCCGTATTGTCACCGCTGGTCGCTGAAATCTATGGGCCGGACTACGACGGCGCACGCCAGATTGCGGGCAAAGTGCGCGAGCAGTTCGCACAGACATCCGACATTGTCGGCATCGATGACACGGTGACCGAAAGCGCACCCAAACTGATGCTGCGCGTGCTGCAAAGCAAGGCCGCCATTCTCGGTGTGGCGACGCAGGACATCGCGCAAACGATCAGTGTCGCGCTGGCGGGCGAGGACGTGACCTCGTTGCACGCGGAGGGTGCCAAGTATGCTCCGCCGTTACGCATGGTATTGCCTGAGCAGAAGCGCAGCCGTATCGACGAAGTGCTGAAACTCAAGGTGCGCGCCCGCGACGGGGTGCTGGTGCCGCTGTCAGAACTGGTGCAGGTAGTGCAGGCGCAACGCGACCAGCCGATCTACCACAAGGATCTGCTGCCGGTGGTGTACGTGCTGGGTGACATGGCAGGCGAGCTGGACAGCCCGCTGTACGGCATGTTTGATATCAACGGCAAGACCGAGAACATGGCGCTGGAGCAAGGCGGTACGCTGCAATCGTGGTTTTTCAAGCAGCCCACCGATCCCTATGCCAGCTATGCCCTGAAGTGGGATGGCGAATGGCAGGTTACGTTCGAAACCTTCCGCGACATGGGCATCGCCTATGCGGTCGGGCTGGTGCTGATCTACCTGCTGGTGGTGGCGCAGTTCAAGAGCTATGTCGTTCCGCTCATCATCATGGCGCCGATCCCGCTCACCATCATCGGCGTGATGCCGGGGCACGCCTTGGCAGGCAGCCAGTTCACTGCCACCTCGATGATCGGCATGATCGCGCTGGCTGGCATCATCGTGCGCAACTCCATCCTGCTGGTGGATTTCGTCAATTTGCAATTGCGTGACGGGATCGACCCGCAGCATGCGGTGATCAACGCTGCCGCCGCGCGCGCCAAGCCCATTCTGCTGACCGGACTGGCGGCGATGCTGGGCGCGCTGTTCATCCTTGACGATCCGATCTTCAACGGCCTGGCGCTGTCATTGATCTTTGGCATTCTGGTTTCCACCCTGTTGACGCTGGTGGTGATCCCGGTGCTGTATTACGCGTCAATCTACAGAAAATTTCAGTAACATAACCACAAGGAGTCACAACACATGAGTGCAGAACGTATCGTCCGTATCATCGCCGGTTTTTTTATTTTGTTGTCACTGTCGCTGGGGGTGGCTGTCAGTCCGTTGTTTGTCAGTGAATACTTTCTGTTGTTCACTGCCTTTGTCGGCCTGAACCTGTTCCAGAGCGGATTCACCCAAGTGTGCCCACTGAACAACATCCTCGCCAGATTCGGCGTCAAGGGCAGTTGCTGAAGTCGCCACTGCCGCGGTTTGACGTTGCCCACATCAGCCTGACCCTGGTCGGCCTGATGTGGGTTCTGCCTTTTTTGTATCCGCACCACGCCTATCCCGTTACCACCTTCTATCAAGAGTGGGCGACGGCGCTGCTCGGCCTGCTGGCTCTGCCCTTGTTGCTGACGGCGAGGTTCTGGCGTGCGCCGCAAGTACCCGGCATCGTGCTGCTGCCGATCGGCATGATGATGTTGCTGCTGCTGCAATTCATGTTCGGCCAGGTCGCACACTTCGACCAGGTGCTGCTGCTCTCCCTGTATTTCCTGCTGGCCGCTCTGCTGATGATGTTGGGACAATACCTGCGTGTGGAACTGGGTTTGCCTTTCATGGTCACGGTGCTCGCCGTATTTTTGTTGGCCGGTGCCGAACTGAACACGCTGGCGGGTATTTTGCAGCATTATCGCTGGCATACTTTTCTCGACGGGTTCATCACCGGCAAGGTCTCGGCGGCAGTGTTCGGCAACATCGCGCAACCCAACCACTACGCCAATTACATCGCGCTCGGGCTTATTTCACTCGGCCTGTTGCACCATCGATTTGGTTGGCGTGCATGGCTGACGGCACTACTGGCGACGCCCATGCTGTTCGTGCTGGTGTTGTCGGGTTCGCGCAGTGCCTGGCTCTACCTCAGCTTCATCCTGCTGCTGGCCTGGTTGTGGCAGCGCCGCGACCGTACATTGCGCCCATTGCTTGGCTTTGCCGCCGCGCTGTGGCTGGGCTACCTGCTGATGCACGGGCTGGTGCAACTACCCTGGTTGCAGGGTGGCAGCGGCAGCATCACCGCCGCCGAGCGCCTGTTCAGCGAAGCCGCCAGCGGCAGCATCCGCCTCCATCTGTGGCGTGAAGCCGGACTGATCTTTGCCCAGTACCCATTGCTGGGTGCGGGCTTTGGCCAGTTCGCCTGGCAGCATCTGCAATTGGCAGCAGAGTTGCGCAATCCCGCCATCAGTGGTCTTTACAACAATGCCCACAACATCGTGTTGCAACTGGCAGCGGAAACCGGACTGGCCGGCCTCGGCGTGCTGTTTGTTACCTTGGGCTTGTGGGTGTGGCAGGCATTCGTGCGTCACGCGCAGTTCAGCCGCGACCATTGGTGGGGATATGCCGTGCTGGGCGTGCTCGCCATCCACAGCCTGCTCGAATACCCCTTGTGGTATGCCTATTTTATCGGCATCGCCGCCTTGCTGCTGGGCGCGTTCGATGCGACCAGCCACCGTCTGGAACTGCGCAGCGTGGGGCGCCTGGCGGTGGCGGCTATTCTGCTGTTGGGTGCGGTCTCAATGTGGCAGGGCTTGCAAAGTTACCGTCATCTGGAAAATGCGTTGAATTCGCGCAGTGGCGCCGTCTCTGCCGTTGCAGCGGCAACCCGGGCGCATGAGGAACTGCTGGCGACTCTGGATTACCCACTGTTCAGCTCCTACGGACAAATGTTTATCGCCGGCATGATGGAGCCCAGTGCCGACCATCTGGCACAGAAACTCATCTTGAACGAACATGCGATGCGTTTCCTCCCCACTGCCACCTTGAGCTATCACCAGGTCTGGCTGCTCGTCTGGTCGGACCAGCCGCAGGCGGCACGTGAACTGCTGGAAAAGGTGATCTGGGCGTACCCTGGCGAATACCAGCGGGCACGCGATGAATTGACGCAACTGGCCACGCATCAGCCCGAGCGCTTCCAGCCTCTGTTAGAATTCGCAACCCTGAAATATGAGGAGTACCGAAGTGCAGTTCCTGCTCGATAACCTGTTAATCCTGTTCGTCATGCTTCTCAGCGGCTTCATGCTGTTCTGGAGCTTCTTCGGCAACCGCATCCTCGGCATCAAGGAAGCCGATGCCGTGCGTGCCATGCAACTCATCAACCGCAGCAATGCGCTTGTACTCGACGTGCGCGAACAAGGCGAATACGACGGCGGTCACATTATCAACAGCCGTTTGATTCCGGCACCGCAACTGAAGGAGCGAGTCGGCGAACTGGAGAAATATCGCGATCGCCCCATCGTCGTTGTATGCCGCAGTGGCGCCCGTGCCACTCACATCACTTCATGGCTCGGCAAACAGGGCTTCAAGGAAACCTACCTGCTTGCCGGCGGCGTAAAGGCATGGCAGAAAGCCAGCCTGCCGCTGGAAAAATAAGGAAGCTGTGATGCCCAAGATCGTCATGTATTGCACCGCCGTCTGCCCCTACTGCGTCAATGCCGAACGGCTGTTACTGCGCCGAGGAGTCACCGCCATCGACAAGATTCGGGTTGACCTTGATGCGGAACAACGCGCCATCATGGAACAACGCACGAATCGCCGCACCGTGCCACAGATCTTCATTGACGACCGGCACATCGGGGGATTTGACGACCTGGCCGAACTCGATCAGGCGGGTGATCTGGTGCCACTCTTGAATTTATAACCAAAGGAAACACAAATGACTGAAACCGCCGCACCCCAGGAACAAGCTGTACCCCTGTTCAACATCGAAAAACTGTATGTGAAGGATATGTCACTGGAGATTCCTGCTGCACCGGCCATCTTTCTGCAGCGCGAGAATCCGCAAATCGATTTGCAACTGCAAACCAAGGCGGCCGCCGTGGAAGAAGGAGTGTTCGAGGTCGAGGTCACCGTTACCGTGACAGCCAAACTGCCGGAAAAAGACCAGGTGATGTTCCTTATCGAAGCCAAGCAGGCAGGCATCTTCCAGGTACGCAACATGCCGCCGCAAGAGCTGGAAACCGTGCTCGCCGTGGTCTGCCCCAACATCCTTTATCCGTATCTGCGTGAAGTGGTGTCGGACATGGCTGTGCGCGGCGGGTTTGCGCCGGTACTGCTCAATCCGATCAACTTTGACGCGATTTACCAGCAACAAAAACAACAGACACAAGCACAGGCTGAGGCGGCAGCGGTCAAGCACTGATGCTGCGCCTTGCGCTCGTTTTGTGCGGTTTATTGGCAGGATCGGCAGCTGTGGCTGCCGAATTCGTCTCGGTTGCCGAGCCGGCCATCCTCTACGACGCCAATTCGCTCAAGGCGAAGAAACTGTATGTCGCCACACGCTATCTGCCGCTGGAACAACTGGTGGTCCTTTCGGGCTGGGTCAAGGCGCGTGATGCCACCGGAAAAGTATTCTGGATCGAAAAACGCAACTTGAGCAGCAAGCGCTTTGTCGTGGTCACCGCGCGCAATGCCATCGTGCGCCAGAGTTGGAGCAACAGTGCGCCGGTGGCATTCAGGGCGGAGCGTCAGGTGGGGCTGGAGTGGCTGGGAAACGTCGGTGGCTGGGTCCAGGTGCGGCATCAGGATAGCTCGACCGGCTATGTCAGCAGCGCGGATGTCTGGGGTGAATAAGCGATGAATGTTACGGTATTGGGTGCGGGAGCGTGGGGTACGGCGCTGGCGATCAGTCTCGCCGGCCGGCATGCCGTCACTCTATGGTCGCGCGATGCGGCACAGGTCGCCGCGATGCAGGAGATGCGGCGCAACCGGCGCTATCTGCCGGATGTAACCTTTCCTCCCGGGTTGTCGGTCAGCGCCGATCTGGAAAGTGCGCTCGCCACTGCCGGGTTGCTGATAGTCGCGGTGCCCGTGTCCGGCCTGCGCACCACATTGCAGGCGATCGCTGCACGCACCGAGCCGGTCGGCGTGATCTGGCTGTGCAAAGGATTTGAAACCGGCACCTCGCACTTGCCGCATCAGGTCGTGCGCGAAATCCTGCCGCCGACTTTCCCCTGCGGTGCTTTGAGCGGGCCCAGCTTCGCACAGGAAGTCGCGCGCGGATTACCCACCGCGCTGACCCTCGCCTCCGAAAATGGCGAATTTGCGCGGCAGATGGCGCATACCCTGCACCATTCCCGCCTGCGTATTTATTCCAGCACCGATGTGATCGGGGTCGAGATCGGCGGTGCGATCAAAAACGTATTGGCCATTGCCGCCGGCATCAGCGACGGCATGCAAATGGGGATGAATGCGCGCGCGGCGCTGCTTACGCGCGGCCTGGCCGAGATGTCGCGGCTTGGCCTGCAACTTGGCGGACACGGCGAAACCTTGAGTGGACTGTCCGGCGTGGGCGATCTTATTTTGACCTGCACTGGTGATCTGTCGCGCAACCGTCAGGTCGGCATGCTGCTGGCGCGGCATCAATCACTGCCTAATATTCTCAAGGAACTTGGGCACGTGGCCGAAGGCGTCTATACCGCACGCGAAGTACAAACCATCGCCAAGCGTCATCAGGTTGACATGCCCATCTGTGCGGCAGTCTATCGCGTGTTGTATGAGTCTCTGGATGCCGATAAAGCGGTCGAGATGCTGTTGAGTCGTGCACCGGGCGAGGAGTTTGTGAGCGTTTGATCGGTTTTTGTGGATCGGGTTAAAACCCGATCTACACCTGCACACTTCCTGCAAACCCACATTGCCGCCACGCCTCATACGCCACTGTCGCCACCGTATTGGAAAGGTTCAGGCTGCGGTTGTCCGGCAACATGGGCAGACGCAGGCGCTGTTCTGCCGGCAGTGAATCCAGTATTTCAACCGGCAGGCCGCGACTTTCCGGGCCGAACAGAAAAGCATCTCCCGCCTGAAACTGCGCCGCATAAAAAGAGTGCATCGCCTTGGTGGTCAATGCGAACAATCGCGGCTGACCAAGCACAGCCAGGCACTGTGCCAGATCGTCATGCACCTGGAGCGTCGCATACTCGTGATAATCCAGCCCGGCGCGGCGCAATTGTTTGTCGTCGAGTTTAAAACCGAGCGGGCGAATCAGATGCAGGTGCGCGCCGGTGTTCGCGCACAGGCGGATGGCGTTGCCGGTATTGGGCGGGATTTCGGGCTGGAAAAGGATGATGTTGAACATATGATGTTTTGTGAAAGCTCTTGTCATATATAGGGAAAACGGATAACTTCCGCTCCCATCACGAAGGCGCTCGCGGGCGTCAGGTTTAAGAATTTTCAGGGGGAATTATGGCGCGTCCGGAAAAAGTTCGCCTCGGCGATTTGCTGGTTCAGCAAAAACTCATCTCG
>JBAZFV010000011.1:0-35677 GCA_041653255.1 Sideroxydans sp.
TCACGATAGACGCAAAGGACGGCAAGGTAGTGCTGGAGTTCGAGGAAGAGGCCGTCCCTGCATAAGACGCTTTACCGGGGGCGTTTTGCCCCCTCACCCACCGGCCCTCTCCATTTCGGATCTCTCGTCGCTGCCGTTGGCAGCTATCTCGACGCAAAACATCACCTTGGCATCTGGTTGGTGCGTATGGAGGACTTGGATACGCCGCGCTGTGTGCCGGGTGCGGCAGAGGACATTCTGCGCACACTGGATAAATTCAGCCTCCACAGTGACGAACCCATTCTGTATCAAAGCCAACGGGCGGCGGTTTACGAAACGGCATTGCAACAACTGAAACACTGCGGTGCGGTATATCCGTGTGCTTGCACACGCAAAGAGATCGCGGATTCTGCATTGCACGGCATCGAAGGGCCGGTCTATCCTGGCATCTGCCGCGATGGCATCCCGGCGGGGCGCGAAGCACGGGCGTGGCGGGTACGCACGGACAACGAAGCAATTGGATTCGACGATGCACTGCAAGGCCGTGTCAGCCAGCGGCTCGAAAATCAAGTCGGCGATTTCGTGGTACGGCGGGCTGACGGCTTGTTCGCCTATCAATTGGCCGTGGTGATGGACGATGGATTACAGGACATCACGCATGTGGTGCGCGGTGCCGACCTGCTGAGTTCGACACCACGCCAGATCTATCTGCAACACCTGCTTGGCTTGCCAAAACCGCATTACATGCACTTGCCCATCGCGGTGAACGATGCGGGAGAAAAGTTGAGCAAACAAACACTGGCTGCGCCAGTGGATGTCTCACAACCGGCACAGACGCTGGTGCGGGTACTGGATTTCCTGCAACAGCAACCACCCGGTGAGCTGAAGCACAGCGATGTGCGGACGGTGCTGGATTGGGCAATTCAGAATTGGAACACAAAAGAACTTCGCGGCATCACAACACGCCCCGTACCCTGACGATCAAGCCTTTCGCCCACGATGCCGAATGAATTCCAGGATTGCAGGAATGAAAGAAATGACAACGATGACAAGAATCATCAGGGTCAGGTTGTCCTTGATGACCGGGATATTGCCAAAAAAATAGCCGGCCACAATCAGACTGCCGATCCAGGCCACTCCACCCAGAATGCTGAACATCACATATAAACGATAGTTCATGGTGCCAACGCCGGCTACAAACGGGGCGAAGGTGCGAAGGATGGGCAGGAAACGCGCAAAAATAACGGTCTTGCCGCCGTGCTTTTCATAAAATGCGTGCGTTTTTTCCAGATGCTCGTGCTTGATAAAACGCGGGCTGGCGCGATTTAGTAGCCGCAGTCCGAGCAGACGCCCAATCCAGTAATTGGTGTTGTCACCCATGAACGCAGCCAGTATCAGCAGCGGCATGGCAATTTGTATGTCCAGCGATCCCATACCGCACAGTGCGCCGATCACAAACAAGAGGGAGTCACCCGGCAGGAAGGGGGCAACGACCAGACCAGTCTCGGCAAAAATGATGAAGAACAGGATGGCGTATACCCAGATACCGTATTCCTGCACCAATACCAGCAGATACACGTCGAGATGAAGGACGACGTCGAGCAAGCCGGCCAGCATCTCCATCAGGGCAGAACCTCTTCCGCCTCGGTCTTTTCCGGCTTGATGAAGTCTTCACGCGACACACCAAATATCATCAGCAAAGGACTGGCAACCAGTACGGAAGAGTAGATGCTGAATATGATGCCTATAGTCAACGCCATTGCAAAGAAGTGCAGGGTTTCACCACCGAGGAACAGCATGGCCAGCACCATCAACTGGGTGGAGCCGTGGGTAATGATGGTGCGTGACATGGTACGGGTGATGGCGTTGTCGATGATCTCGGCAACTTCGGTCTTGCGCATCTTGCGGAAGTTTTCGCGAATCCGGTCGAACACAACCACCGATTCATTCACCGAGTAACCGAGCACTGCCAGCACCGCTGCCAGCACGGAAAGCGAGAACTCCCACTGGAAGAAGGCAAAAAATCCCAGAATGATGACGACGTCATGCAGATTGGCGATGATCGCGGCGAGACCGAACTTCCATTCGAAGCGTATCCACAGGTAGCCGACGATACCCAGGCTGACCAGCAGCAGGGCCATCGCGCCGTTCTCGACCAGGTCCTTGCCCACCTGCGGCCCGACGAATTCAACCCGCCGCAGATCCACACCGGCATCGTGCGTGCGCAGTGTTTCCAGCACCCGCTCAGAAAGTTTGGCCCCCATCTTGTTGTGCTTGAGCGGTACCTGGATCAGCACATCCTGGCTGCTGCCAAAATTCTGTACCAGCGCATCCTGCAACTCAATATCCGCCAGCTGTTTCCGCACTTGGTTGATATCTGCCGGTGCGTCGTAATGCACTTCGATCACGGTGCCCCCGGTGAAATCAACACCAAAATTCAGCCCCCTGGTCGCGAGAAACAATACCGCAAGCAGAAAAGTCAACAACGAGATGGTCGTGGTGTAACGGCCATAACTCATGAATGGGATGTCTTTTTTGATTCTGAAGAATTCCATTTGTGTAACCCCTTAACCTATCGCGACCTTGTTCAGGCGCGCCTTGCGCCCGTAGATCAGATTGACCATTGCGCGCGACACCATCACCCCACTGAACATCGAAGTCAGAATGCCGAGGCAGAGTACGACAGCGAAGCCCTTGATCGGACCGGAACCGAACATGAACAACGCAACACCAGCGATCAGTGTGGTGATGTTGGAGTCAAGAATGGTGGCGAATGCGTTTTCGTAACCGGTATGGATCGCCATCTGCGGCGGCAAGCCGTTACGCAATTCTTCGCGGATGCGTTCGTTGATTAACACGTTGGCATCAATCGCCATACCCAGGGTAAGAGCGATACCCGCCATGCCGGGCAGGGTCAGCGTGGCCTGCATCATCGACAGCAGGGCAATCAGCAGCAGCAGATTGGCACCTAATGCCAGCACGGAGATAGTGCCAAACATCAGGTAGTAGGCGATCATGAATACGGCGACCATGATGAAGCCGATCTTGGTGGAATTGAAACCGCGCTGGATGTTGTCCGCACCGAGGCTGGGGCCGATGGTGCGTTCTTCGATGATCTCCATCGGTGCGGCCAGCGCACCTGCGCGCAGCAGCAAGGCGATGTTCTGTGCTTCGGTGGTATTCATCTGGCCGCTGATCTGCACCCGGCCACCACCGATCTCTTCGCGGATTACCGGCGCAGTAACCACTTCGCCGCGCCCTTTTTCGAACAGGATGATCGCCATCCGCTTACCCACATTTTCGCGCGTGGCTTCCTTGAACTTGCGCGCACCGACCGCATCGAGGTTGATGTGTACCGCGGGTTCGTTATTGCGGCTGTCAAATCCGGGTTGCGCGTCATTGATGCGTTCGCCGGTGAGGAGCACGCTTTTCTTGACCAGCAGCTGCGTACCATCGCGCTCACGGAACACTTCCGCACCAAATGGCGCGACGCCATTGGCACCGATCTGGCGTTCATCATCCACCAGCCGCACCTCCAGTGTGGCGGTTCGCCCCAGAATATCCTTGGCGCGTGCCGTATCCTGCACACCGGGCAGTTGCACCACCACACGATCAGCGCCCTGCTGCTGAATCACGGGTTCGGCCACACCCAGTTCATTGACGCGGTTGCGCAAGGTGACCAGATTCTGCTGCAGTGCAGAATCCTGAATTCGCGTCTGTTCCTGCAATTTCAGTTTGGCAACCAGCAGATATTCGCTGCCCGTTTGCTGTTCCTGCAATTCCAGCCCGACAAAGCGTTGCTTGAGCTCATTCGCACCCTTGCTGCGCGCCTCGGCATCACGGAATTTGGTGGTAATAGTGTCGCTATCGCGCGTCACGCCGGAATAGGCGATACGCGCTTCACGCAGAGTGCTGCGGATATCGCTGGCGTTCGCTTCCAAGGCTTTGTCCAGTGCCGCTCTCATATCGACTTGCATCAGGAAATGCACACCACCACGCAAGTCGAGACCGAGATACATCGGCAGGGCATTCATCCCGGTCAGCCAGTCAGGCGAGCGTGACAACAGATTAAGTGCAACCACATAATCGTCGCCCAGCTCGGCCTGCAATACATCCTTGGCCTTGAGCTGGCTGTCGGTATCGGTGAAACGCGCTTTGACGCTGGTAGTATCGAGTGTAAGCACATCCGGTACGAGTTGCGCACGTTGCAGGGCGGTTTCCACGCGCGCCAGCAATCCGGCATCCGCCTTCAGGTGACTACGCAGGGGCAGTACCTGCACTGCGGGTGATTCGCCATACAGATTGGGCAGGGCATACACCAGACCGGTCACGATGGCGATCAGGATCAGCAGATATTTCCAGAGAGGATAACGATTCATGGCGGCACCTTAAACTTGCGGTGATCTTGAGAAAGATCAAACGGACTTGATGGTGCCCTTTGGTAACACGGTCTGCACGGCGGCTTTCTGTACCTGCACCACGATGTTGTCAGCAATCTCGACGGCGACAATCTCATCACCCACTTTGGTCACTTTGCCCAGCACACCGCCGAGGGTGACGACTTCATCCCCTTTGTGCAGTGCTTCCATCATCACCTTATGCTCCTTGGCACGTTTTTGTTGCGGGCGCAGGATGAGAAAATAGAACACGGCCAACAGGGCGACCAAGGGAAGGAAACTCATGATGCCGCCGTCCTGTGCTACGGGGGCGCCTTCAGCATAGGCATTGCTGATGAATAATTCGGTGATAGACGTCATTATTACTCTCCAAAAATAAACAGGGCGAAAAACGAAGGCGCGCATTCTAGCACGGAAGGAATGACAGTTCAGTTACCGGGTAGCGCACCGCCCGCAGCGCGTGCCACATGGAACGAGGCTGTGAATTCTGCGTAACGCCCGGCTTCGATAGCCGCACGGATATCACGCATCAACTCCTGGTAGTAATGCAGATTGTGAATGGTGTTGAGGCGCGCACCGAGGATCTCGCCAAGTCGGTGCAGATGGTGCAGATAGGCGCGACTGAAGTTCCGACAGGCGTAACAGCCGCATTGCGGGTCGAGCGGGCGCACATCCATGCGGTACTGCGCATTCTTGATGCGCACGTCGCCAAAACGGGTGAACAGATGACCGTTGCGCGCATTGCGCGTCGGCATCACGCAGTCGAACATATCGATGCCACGCCCCACCGCCTCCACCAGATCCTCCGGTGTGCCAACACCCATCAGATAGCGCGGCTTGTCCGATGGCAGTTGCGGCGCGGTATGGGCGAGGATGCGCCGCATATCCTCCTTTGGTTCACCTACCGAAAGTCCGCCGATGGCGTAGCCGTCGAAGCCAATGTTGATCAGCCCTGCCAGTGATTCGTCACGCAGGTTTTCGTGCATGCCACCCTGCACGATGCCGAACAAGGCGTTCGGATTATCCCCGTGTGCGCGCTTGCTGCGAGCTGCCCAATCGAGACTCATGCGCATGGATGAACCAGCGACCTCTTCATCAGCCGGATACGGTGTGCATTCATCGAAGATCATCACGATGTCCGAATTGAGCACCTTTTGTATGCGCATCGATTCTTCCGGCGACAGAAAGCACTTGTCGCCGTTCACAGGCGATCTGAACTCCACACCGCCACCGGTGATCTTGCGCAGCTCGCCCAGACTGAACACCTGAAAGCCGCCGGAATCGGTGAGTATGGGGCCATCCCAGCCCATGAAGCGATGCAGGCCGCCGTGTGCCGCAATAACTTCCAGGCCGGGGCGTAGCCACAAATGAAATGTGTTACCGAGCACGATATGCGCGTCGATGTCCTTTAGTTCCTGCGGCGACATCGCCTTCACCGTGCCATAAGTGCCAACCGGCATGAAGGCTGGTGTTTCGACCTTGCCGTGCGCCAGCTCCAGCGTGCCGCGCCGCGCCGCGCTGGATGTGTTGTGTAAAGTAAATTTCATGAAAAACCTATCTTGTCCGCAGATTAATCGGCGAAATCTGTGTATTTTGCGGATAACCTTTTAGCATCGTTCTCTTTCGATCAGCATTGCATCGCCGTAACTGAAAAAACGGTATTCCTCTGCCACAGCGTGGCGATAGGCGGAAAACATCCGTTCTGTCCCGCCAAAGGCGCACACCAGCATCAGCAGGGTGGAACGCGGCAGGTGGAAATTGGTAAGCAACACATCCACCATACGGAAGCGATAGCCCGGTGTGATGAAGATTTCGGTCTCGCCCGGCCCGACCTGCAATTCATCAACCGCTGACGCACTTTCCAGAGCGCGCAAACTGGTGGTTCCAACAGACACCACCCTTCCCCCGTTCACCCTGGCTTGCCTGATGGCATCGACCGTCGCTTGCGGCACGTTATAGCGCTCGCTGTGCATGATGTGATCTTTGACATTTTCCACGCGCACCGGCTGAAAGGTGCCAGCGCCGACATGCAGGGTGACATAAGCGATACTCACTCCCCGGTTGCGCAAGGTCTGCAACATTGCCTCATTGAAATGCAGCCCCGCCGTTGGCGCGGCGACCGCACCATGCTCGCGCGCGAACACAGTCTGGTAGCGCTCTTCGTCCTCGTCGCCTGCCGCATGGGTAATATAGGGCGGCAACGGCAGTTTGCCGTAGCGGTCCAGCAGCACGTCCACACTTTCGGCAGCGTCGAAACGCAGATGGAAAAACTCCCCTTCGCGCCCCAGCACAACCACCGGGATCGCATCGGCCAACAGCAGCTGGCTGCCTGTTCTAGGCGTTTTGCTGGCGCGCACCTGCGCCAGCACTTCATGCGGGTTCAGCACGCGCTCGACCATCACCTCAACCTGCCCACCGCTTGCTTTCTGGCCAAATAGGCGCGCTTTCAACACACGAGTGTCGTTCAGCACCAGCACATCGTGCGGACGCAGCAACGCGGGTAGGTCGGCGAACAGGCGATCAACGAGCCCCATTGCGCCCACGTGCAGCAAACGGCTGGCGCCGCGCTCTGCCGGGGGATGCTGGGCAACCAGTTGTTCGGGTAGATCGAAATCAAAATCGGCGGTGCGCATGCCTGCAAGAAAAACGAAAAATCAGGTCGCGCATTGTAGTTGATGAAGCAGGGCGTTTCATGGATAATTCGCGCCCTTCCGCGCTGTACTGCTTGAATAGGCCGTGGCACGCGATGGATACACTCTTGCCGGGGTGATGGAACTGGTAGACGTGCCGGACTCAAAATCCGGTGCCTGAAAGGGCGTGGGGGTTCGATTCCCCCCCCCGGCACCAAAACAAATATCTCCAGAAACCACTGGAGACTAATGCAGCCAAGCCTTTCAGATGGTTTGGCTGTTTCTTTTCCTACCCTCGCATTAGCCATGAATGGTCTGAATTTGGCCTCGTTTGGTCACAACACACAGGCCAAAACCTATTTGATTAATCGATTCAAAGAGCATAAATTGAACCGCGTACTCAACTAAATCAGAGGGGGGAGCCATGTCTGAAAGCAAATGTCCGTTTATGCACAAAGCCGGAAGCGGTATGTCGAATTACCAGTGGTGGCCAAAACAGCTGCATCTCGAAATTCTGCACCAGCACACTCCCGAATCCAGCCCGATGGGCGAGGGCTTCAACTATGCCGAAGAATTCAAAAAGCTCGACTTGGCGGCGTTGAAAAAAGACCTGACCGCCGTGATGACCGACTCGCAGGACTGGTGGCCGGCGGATTACGGCCACTACGGACCGTTCTTCATCCGCATGGCCTGGCACAGCGCGGGCACCTACCGCACCGGTGACGGTCGCGGCGGCGCAGGCCACGGCAACCAGCGTTTTGCCCCGCTCAACAGCTGGCCGGACAACGTCAATCTCGACAAGGCCCGGCGGCTGCTGTGGCCGATCAAGCAGAAGTACGGCCGGAAAATCTCCTGGGCCGACCTCATCATTCTCGCGGGCAACGTCGCCATGGAATCGATGGGCTTCAAGACCTTCGGTTTCGCCGGCGGACGCGAGGACATCTGGGCGCCGGAAATCGATGTCTACTGGGGCAATGAGGAAAAGTGGCTGGACGACAAGGCGCGCTTTGAAGGTGGACGTGACCTGGAAAACCCGCTCGCCGCAGTGCAGATGGGCCTGATCTACGTCAATCCGGAAGGCCCGGGCAGCCAACCCGATACGCTCGAATCCGGGCGTCTGGTGCGCGAGACCTTCGCGCGCATGGCGATGAACGACGAAGAGACGGTGGCGCTGACCTGCGGCGGGCACACTTTCGGCAAATGCCATGGCGCCGGTCCGGCTACGCACGTGGGGCCGGAACCCGAAGCCGCCCCGATCGAGCAGCAAGGCCTTGGCTGGAAGAACAGTTTCAAGAGCGGCAAGGGCGGCGACCAGATCGGCAGCGGTCTGGAAGGCTCGTGGACGCCGACCCCGACCACGTGGGACATGAGCTATCTCGATGTGCTGTTCGGCAACGACTGGGTGAACTCCAAGAGCCCGGCGGGTGCCTGGCAGTGGACGCCGAACAAGGCGACCGACAGCAACATGGCTCCGGCCGCCGACGATGCCTCGAAAAAGGTGCCGATCATCATGACCGATGCGGACATGGCGATGCGCATGGACCCGATCTATGAGCCGATCGCACGCCGCTTCCACAAGGATCCGGAAGCCTTTGCCGATGCCTTCGCCCGCGCCTGGTTCAAACTGACCCACCGCGATATGGGCCCGAAGTCGCGTTATCTCGGCCCCGAGGTGCCTAAGGGAGACCTGCTCTGGCAAGACCCGATCCCCGCAGTCGATCACAAGCTGATCGATGACAAGGACGTCGCCGCCCTTAAGGCCAAGGTGCTGGCGTCCGGATTGTCTGTGCCGGAGCTGGTCTCGACCGCCTGGGCCTCGGCGTCCACGTTCCGTGGCTCCGACAAGCGCGGCGGCGCCAACGGTGCGCGTATTCGCCTCGCGCCGCAGAAGGACTGGGAAGCCAACCAGCCGACGCAACTGGCCAAGGTGCTGGCCAAACTCGAAGCCATCCAGCACGAATTCAATGCGGGCGGCAAAAAGGTCTCGAAGGTCTCGCTGGCCGACCTGATCGTGCTGGCCGGCTGCGCCGGCGTCGAAGCGGCCGCCAAACAGGCGGGCCATGCCGTGACGGTACCGTTCACGCCAGGCCGCATGGATGCCTCGCAGGAACAGACCGACGTGGATGCCATGGCCATGCTCGAACCGGTCGCCGATGGCTTCCGCAACTACCAGAAGGGCAAGTACGCCGTCTCGGCCGAGGAGCTGCTGCTCGACAAGGCGCAATTGCTGACGCTCACCGCGCCCGAGATGACGGTACTCGTCGGCGGCATGCGTGCCCTGAACGCCAACTTCGGACAGTCCCAGCATGGTGTCTTCACCCAGCAGCCGGGGATACTCAGCAACGACTTCTTCGTCAACCTGCTCGACATGGGCATGGAGTGGAAGCCGACGTCGAAGGATGAAGACGTGTTCGAAGGGCATGACCGCAAGACCGGCAAGAAGAAGTGGACCGGCACCCGCGTCGATCTGGTCTTCGGCTCGAACTCCCAACTGCGGGCACTGGCCGAAGCCTATGGATGTTCGGATGCGCAGGAAAAATTCGTCCACGACTTCGTGGCGGCATGGAACAAGGTGATGAATCTGGATCGCTTTGACCTCGCATGAGTTCAGAGTACAGGTTTTAAGTTCCTAATACCCCGCAGCCTCTACCTGCATAGGGTTCCCCCCGGTCGAGTAGGGGTTGTTTTTTACAACTCGTGTTTGACCTCATGAATAATGAACTGCCGGAAGCCTGGTAACGAAGCAATGGCCACAGCTTGGTCACAAGCTGTAGGCAACTAGCTGATTAGCTGATTATTAGCTATGCTCTCCACTTTCGATTCCCCGGCGCCAAATTCGAAGGGAGGGCTCACCCCTCCCTTTATTCGTTTAGAATCCTGTCATGATCTGGAAACCCAATGCCACCGTCGCTGCCGTCCTTGAACAAGATGGCAAATTCTTGTTGGTCGAGGAAGAAACCGCACAAGGCATCCGCCTCAACCAACCCGCCGGACATTGGGAAGCGAACGAGACGCTGGCCGCTGGCGCTGTGCGCGAGACAATGGAAGAATCAGCCTACGAATTCGCTCCGGAATATCTGATCGGTATCTACCGCTGGCCCGCCCCCGGCTCCAAGACCATTTATCTGCGCTTCGCCTTCGGCGGACGTATCACCGCGCATCATCCCGAACAGAAGCTGGACGACGGCATTCTGCGTATCGTGTGGATGACACCGGATGAGATTCGCGCCACACAGGCACAACACCGCAGTCCGCTTATCCTGCGCTGCGTGGAAGACTATCTCGCAGGCAAGCGTTACCCGCTAGATATCATCGCTCATTATGAGTAAAGAGAACCCCCTAACCCCAACCCCCTCCGGAAGAACGATGGGGCGAATGTGAAAAAGAACCCTGAATCCTGCGTGGTCGTTGGCCTGTCCGGCGGTGTGGACTCCGCCGTCACAGCGCTGTTGCTGAAACAACAGGGCTACGAGGTCATCGGTCTGTTCATGAAGAACTGGGAGGACGACGATGACAGCGAATATTGTTCTTCGCGCCAGGACCTGATCGATGCAGTGGCGGTCGCCGACACCATCGGTATCCCGATCGAGGCGGTGAATTTTGCCAAAGAATACAAAGACCGCGTGTTCAGCTATTTCCTGCGTGAATACGAAGCCGGACGCACGCCCAATCCGGATATCCTGTGCAATTCAGAGATCAAGTTCAAAGCCTTTCTCGACCACGCCATCCTTTTGGGTGCAGATGCCATCGCCACCGGGCACTATGCCCGGGTGCGCAAACAAAACGGACTGTTCCAACTGCTGAAGGCGGAAGATGGCAGCAAGGATCAAAGCTATTTCCTACACCGACTGAACCAGCAGCAACTCTCCAAGGCCATGTTCCCACTGGGAGAACTATTGAAGTCGCAGGTGCGTGTCATCGCGCGCGAGCACCATCTGTCCAACCACGCCAAGAAAGACAGCACCGGCATCTGCTTCATCGGCGAGCGTCCATTCCGCGAATTCCTCAACCGTTACCTGCCGACAAAACCGGGTGACATGGTGCTACCCGACGGCACGGTGATCGGGCAGCATGTCGGACAGTCCTTCTACACTATCGGCCAGCGCCAAGGCTTGGGCATTGGTGGGGGCAAAGACAGCAGTGGCGAACCGTGGTTCGTCGCAGGCAAGGACATGGCGAAGAATCATCTGCTCGTGGTACAGGGTCACGACCATCCGCTGTTGCAGAAGTCGCAGCTCGATGCGCTGGACATGCACTGGATCAGCGGCAGCGCGCCAGACAGCGCCCGCATCTACGCCGCCAAGACGCGCTATCGCCAGCAGGATGCGGCCTGCCACATCGGCCCGCTGACCCATAATACCGCCCATTTCACCTTCGACCAGGCGCAGTGGGCGGTGACGCCTGGACAATCGGTTGTCCTTTATGACGGTGATGTGTGTCTCGGTGGCGGCATCATCGAGCAATAACGCGGTAAAATCGCGCAGCCCATTTTGAATCTGGAAACACACACCATGTCACTTTCTGCTCTTACAGCCCTTTCCCCCCTCGACGGGCGTTACCACCAAAAAGTCGAAGCATTGCGCCCGCATTTCAGCGAATACGGTTTGATTCGTTATCGCCTGCTGGTGGAGCTCGAATGGCTGAAAGCCTTGAGTGCGGAACCCGCCATTGCCGAGTTGCCGCCATTCTCGGTCGCCACCATCGCCTGGCTCGACCAGCTTGCAGCCGGATTCAGCGAGGTGGATGCGGAACAGATCAAGGCCATCGAGCGCCGCACCAACCATGATGTGAAGGCGATCGAATACTGGTTGCGCGAGAAATTGGCGGAAAACGACGAGACTAAAAATGCGCTGGAGTTCATCCACTTCGCCTGCACTTCAGAAGACATCAACAACCTGTCGCATGCGCTGATGTTGCGCCACGCGCGTGACGAAGTGATGTTGCCAACCCTGCGCGTCGTCATCGACAAGCTGCAAGCGCTGGCGCATGCCCATGCTGATTTGCCGCTGCTGTGTCGCACTCACGGCCAGACCGCCACCCCCAGCACACTGGGCAAAGAGATGGCAAACGTGGTCTATCGCCTGCGCCGCGCCCATGCGTGCATCGCCACAGTCAAAATTCTCGGCAAGATCAACGGCGCGGTGGGCAACTACAACGCGCACCTGTCCGCCTACCCAGCCGTGGACTGGGAGCATTTTGCGCGGCGCTTCGTCGAGGCACGCGGCTTGACCTTCAACCCGTACACCATCCAGATCGAACCGCACGATTACATGGCGGAACTTTACGACGCCTATGCGCGCGCCAACACCATCCTCGTCGACCTGAATCGCGATCTGTGGGGCTACATCTCGCTCGGCTATTTCAAGCAGAGAGTGGTGGCGGGCGAAGTCGGTTCTTCCACCATGCCGCACAAGGTGAACCCGATCGACTTCGAGAATGCGGAGGGCAACCTCGGTCTGGCCAATGCGCTGTTCAGGCATCTGTCGGAAAAATTACCTGTCTCGCGCTGGCAACGCGATCTGACCGATTCCACCGTACTGCGCAACATGGGCGTGGCGATGGGATATACCTTGCTCGCCTATGAATCCTGCTTGAAGGGGCTGAATAAACTGGAAGCCAATCCGCAAAAACTGGCAGAAGATCTGAACCACAGCTGGGAAGTGCTGGCCGAGCCGATTCAGACTGTGATGCGCCGTTACAACATAGAGGATGCCTACGACAAATTGAAGGAACTTACGCGCGGCAAGGGCGGCATCAACCGCGAAAGTCTGGCCGCCTTCATCCAGACACTGGATATCCCAGAAAGCGAGAAGCAGCGCCTGCAGGCTTTGACTCCGGAAACCTATACCGGCAAGGCGGCCGAACTGGCCAGGCGTATCTGATTTTGTGGTACTAAATTTAGCCCCGCTGTGGCGGGGCTTTCTCATTCAGATAGAGAAGTTTCAGGCAGCAGCCTGCACCGGAATCTGCACACGCTGTTCGATGATGCGGTTGTTCTCGCCGAAATAGACCAGCGACGGGTGATATTTCTGCAATTCCAGCTCGGAATAAGATGCGTAAGCGGCGATGATGAGAAGATCACCCGGGTTGGCCTTGTGCGCGGCCGCACCGTTAACCGAAATCGTGCGCGAGCCGCGCGCGGCACGGATGGCGTAAGTGGTGAAGCGTTCGCCGTTGGTGACGTTGTAAATATCGATCTGCTGGTATTCGCGAATACCGGAAGCATCCAGAAAATCATCGTCGATGGCGCACGAACCCTCGTAATGCAGTTCTGACTGCGTCACGCGCACGCGATGCAATTTGGCTTGTAGCATGGTTCGTTGCATGGTTACCTCCTGTCCCGCCATCTGCTTGCGGGGTCGCGCATTATAAACGCCGACGCCTCAAAGACAAACCTCGATGTTATCAATCAGGCGGGTCCCGCCAAGCTTTGCCGCTGCCAGAATCACAAGTGTGTGCTCGCCGGTCTGCGGTCTGCCCAGCCCGGCCTGAGCGCGGATGGATATATATTCCACCCGCCAGCCACGCTTGACAAGTGCTTGTGCCGCCCTCTGCTCAATAACGGCATAGTCTTTGTCGCCCCCTTTCAGAGTATTGGCCACTTCAGTCAGCGTTCGATACAGGAAAGCGGCTTCAGTTCGGTCGGCGGGCAATAAATATTGATTGCGCGACGACAGTGCCAACCCGTCTGCCGCACGCACCGTCTCGCCACCGACAATCTCGATGGGCAGATTGAACTGGCTGGCCATCTGCCGAATGATGGCGAGTTGCTGATAATCCTTCTTGCCGAACAGCGCTACTTGCGGCTGCACAAGGTTCATCAGTTTCAGTACCACCGTCGCCACCCCGCGGAAATGCCCCGGCCGGAACGCACCGCACAATTCATTGGCAATGGATGGCGGCTCGACAAATATGGTCTGCTGTTCGGGGTACATCTCGCCGACCGAAGGCGCAAATACCACGTCCACCAACTCTTGCAGCCTGGCGCAGTCCGCTTCCAGCGTGCGCGGATACTTGTCGAAATCTTCATTTGGGCCAAACTGCAAAGGGTTGACGAAGATACTCACCACCACGCACGTACCGCGTTCCCGTGCCAGACGTACCAGTTCGATGTGCCCCTCATGCAGATTGCCCATGGTCGGCACGAAGACGACGGATTCTTCCTGCACCAAACAGGTGCGCAGTTCGGTGACAGTGTGAATAATTCGCATCAGAAGCAATGCTCCACTGCGGGGAATATTCCTCCTTTGACTTCAGTGACATAGTGCGCCACCGCCTGCCCGACAGAGCTTGCACCCGGCATGAAATCCTTGACGAAGCGCGCTTTTTTTCCGGGATAGATGCCGAGCATATCGTGCAGCACCAGCACCTGACCGGAGCAGTCTGCGCCGGCACCGATGCCGATGGTGGGGATGGAAAGTTGCGCGGTCACTTTCGCGCCTAACACAGCGGGAACCGCTTCCAGCACGATCAACCCAGCACCCGCTTGTTGCAGCACCTCGGCATCGTGCAACAACTTCTGTGCCGCCGCATCATCCCTGCCTTGCACTTTGTAACCACCAAGCTGATGCACCGATTGCGGAGTCAGGCCGACATGACCGCACACCGGAATGCCGCGCGAAGTGAGAAAAGCGACAGTATCGGCCATCTCTGCGCCGCCTTCGAGCTTGACCATCTGTGCGCCCCCGGCCAGCAGTTGCACGGCGTAGGAGAAAGTCTCGCGCGGGCTGAATTGCGAGGTACCGAAGGGCATGTCAGCGATGATGAAGGCTTGCTGTGAACCGCTCACCACGCAAGACGTGTGATAGGCCATCTGCTCGATGGTCACCGGCAAGGTGGTTTCCCGCCCCTGTATCACCATACCCAGTGAATCGCCGACCAGCAGCACATCAACGCCGTTTGTTTCCAACAGCGTGGCAAAGCTGGCGTCGTAACATGTCAGCACGGCGATCTTCTCGCCACGCTCGCGCATCGTTTGCAATTTGCTCAAAGTAGTTCGCGTCATCTGCTTCAGTCTCCGCCCACGTTGAAGTACTCGCGCTGCCCGCGCATGCGACCAATACGATCAAGCAGCAACTTGAAGTCATCCGCATTATCTACAAAGTTCAGGTTCTCGCTATTCACCACCAACACCGGCGCAGCGCTGTAGTGATGAAAGAATTCGCGGTAACCGCCGGCCAGTCGTGCCAGATAGTCGTCACGGATAGTGCGCTCGTGGCGGTGGCCGCGCCGCCGCACCCGCTCAATCAGGACATCAATCGGGGCCTGCAAGTAGATGACCAAATCGGGCGCTGGCGCCTGCGGTGCCAGACTGCGGTAGATCGACTGGTACAGGGTGTATTCGTCATCGCTCAAGGTCAGCCGTGCAAACAGATCATCCTTGTCGAACAGGTAATCGGCGATGGTACGGCTCTGGAACATATCCATCTGCGTCAGTTCGCGCACTTCGTCGATACGCTGAAACAGGAAAAACAGTTGCGTGGGCAGCGCATAGCGTGCCGCATCCTCATAAAATCGTGCCAGAAATGGATTGTCTTGCGGCTTTTCCAACAGGGTCGCCGCGCCACCATGTTCCGCCAGACGCTTGGCCAAGCTGGTCTTGCCCGCTCCGATGGGGCCTTCCACCACGATGTAGCGATATTTGTTCAGCGGCATCTAAAGTCCTTCAAACCCAATGCCACAGGGCACACAGAGAGTTCAGTTGCTGCATGTTGAATCCTGGTTTCTTTGTGCACTCTGTAGCTACTCGATTTTTTCAAGCTGTTGGTCTGCGCAAGACCGTGCAGCCTCCATCGCCTTGCCGATACCAGGAATCACGCAATCAGGCGCGATTTCCAGCAATGGCTGCAACACGAATGCACGCCGGTGCATCTGCGAATGTGGAAGGGTCAGACCATGTTCGTGCAGTGCCAGGTCGTCATACAACAGCATATCCAGATCTAGCGTGCGCGGCGCATTGGTGAACTCACGCGTGCGTCCGCGTGCCCGTTCCAGCGCCAGCATCGCATCGAGCAAGACATGCGGCGCAAGCTCCGTTCTTACCCGTACCACCGCATTGACGAAATCCGGTTGATCCAGATAACCCTGCGGCGCACTGCGATACAACGAGGAACGGTTCAGTACGCGCGTATGCGGCAGGGTATCCAGTGCGGACATCGCACTTTTCACTTGTGCAAGCGGATCATCCAGATTGCTGCCAAGAGCGAGATAGGCGATGTGCGCCATCAATCGATCGGCAGTTCACCCTGCACGGCGGCAGACGGTTTTTTGCGGCGACGGCGTTTCTTTGGCGCACCGTTGTCCGGCTGCAACATTTCGGTACGGCGTGCTTCATCGGCATGCTGGAATTCAGTCCACCACTCGCCCAGCACCGGATCTGCCTCACCACTCTCACAGCGCAGCAGCAGGAAATCGTAGGCGGCACGAAAACGCGGCAGCACCAGCAGACGGAACGGGCGCTGTCCGCCGCGCTGCTCGAAGCGCGGTTGCAACAACCACAGCTCTTTCATCACGGTATCGTAGCGGCGCGGAATCGCAAGTTGTGCGCGCTGCCGCGCCAGTACGTCATCCATCGCTTCATGCAACGCCGCAATCGGACGCTCGCCCGCCGCCTGCTTGGCATTCCATGCAGCCAGCACTTCATGCCACAACAGTGCGGCAAACAGGAAAGCGGGAGAAGTCGGTTTGCCCTCGGCGATGCGCTGGTCGGTGTTGTGCAGGGCCGCCATGACAAATTTCTCGCCCATCGGCTGCTCGAGAATCACGTCCAGCATCGGCAGCAATCCGTGGTGCAATCCCTTGGCGCGCAGTTTTTTGATGCACGCCAGCGCGTGGCCGGACAAAAGCAGTTTGAGCATCTCGTCGAATAGGCGCGCTTCCGGCACATTGCGCAACAACTCTTTCATTTTGGCGATGGGTGCGACACTGGCTGAATCGATCTTCATCCCGAGTTTGGCAGCCAGCCGTACCGCGCGCAGCATACGCACCGGGTCTTCGCGGTAGCGCACTTCCGGATCGCCGATCATGCGCAATACATTGGCGCGGATGTCGTCATAGCCGTGGTGGTAATCGATGATCTCCTGTGTCGCGGGATCGTAGAACAGCGCATTGGCGGTAAAGTCGCGCCGTGCGGCGTCCTGCTCCATATCGCCGAATTCGTTGTCGCGCAGGATGCGGCCGTGCGCATCAGTTTCCGCCTCGTCAACCTCCATGGCGCGACGAAAGGTGGACACCTCGACGGTCTCGTTGCCGAACATCACGTGCACCAGCTTGAAACGTCGCCCGATGATGCGCGCACGGCGAAACACCCGCCGCACCTGTTCCGGCGTGGCGTTGGTCGCCACATCGAAATCCTTTGGTTTGCATCCCAGCAACAGGTCGCGCACCGCACCACCCACCACATAAGCCTGGAATCCGGCAGCTTGCAAACCATCCGTCACACGCTGTGCGCTGTCGCTGATACCGTCGCGCCCGACTTTGTGCTGCGCGAAGGCAATTCCCTGCGCACGTCCCACTTGTCGCGCTGGCGATACCTTGCCAAATACCCGTTTAATCAGTCTTTTTATCATTGATTCAGAATAGTTTAAGTCGCGGCAGGCGCGGCGACGCGGCATTATACACGCCCACCGTGCCGCCTCTTTAGCGCAGGGAAAGGACATCCCAGCCATGTTGCCCGGCGTAGGCACGCAAGGTAGCGTCGGGATCGACCGCGACCGGTCGTTTCACCTTTGATAGCAGCGGCAGATCGTTGAGCGAGTCGCTGTAAAAACTGCTTTGCCCGAAACTGTCCCAGTGCCAGCCATGTTCAGCCAGCCAGCTTTCCATTCGCGTTACCTTGCCTTCGCGAAAACTGGGAATACCCGCCACGCGCCCGGTAAACTCGCCATCTTTTTCTTCCGGCTCGGTGGCAATCAGGTGTTCGATGCCGAACGCGCGCGCGATCGGCGCAGTGATAAAGCTGTTGGTGGCGGTGATAATGACGCACACATCGCCGGCCTGTTGGTGGTACGCCACCAGTGCACGCGCCTTGTCGCCCATCATCGGTTGCACCTTGCGCTGCATGAATTCCTTGTGCCAACCATCCAGTACTCTGCGCGCATGACGCGACAGGGGTTTCAACTGGAAATCAAGAAATTCATGTATATCCAAGGTCCCCGCTTCGTATTGCTTATAAAAGGCCAGATTTTTTGCCTCAAACAATTCGCGATCGAGCACCCCTCGCTCAAGCAGAAACTGTGACCACTCAAAGTCACTGTCGCCGCTCAATAACGTATTATCCAGATCGAATAAAGCCAGATTCATTGCTACTCCTTGCAGAAAAAGGCCTGCATCGCTGCAGGCCCGAATAATACCAATTTCGGAATTCTCAATCAGAAGCGGATGCCGAGTTGCATCGCAACCGCGGCTTCCTTCTTCCCGACTACCGCAACCGACAGATCGAATACATGGAACAAGCCACCTCCGCCGTCAAATTACGGTGCAATCCCGGCTCCGCTGCCGAGTATAGTCATCATCTGCTTGGACAGGATGTTCTTGGCTACCAAACCGGTTTGGGCCACATTGCCGCCGTCCGTCTTGATTGCTTTGGAGGCACCAAGCGTTAATTTCCAGAGCCCCTCATCGGCCAAAAATGCACTGCGGTGGATTCTACTCCAGCCACGCGCTACCCAGAATACCATTAGCTCAAACGGATTATTACCCGGCTGTTCCAGGCAAGGCCATACCCATCACCTCCTTCAGCAACGGTACCGATGCCGGGCGTTGCAGGCGCAGACAATGCTCGTCCAATGCATTGAGCAGTGCCAGCAGGCTGGGCAGGTCACGCCGCCCGTGGCGAAGCAGATAGTTCACGACTTCTGGCGACAGTTTAAAGCCGCTAACTTCTGCGTGACGCTGTAAGGCCTGTGCTTTCTCGACATCATTCAGGGCATGTACCTGATACACCAGCCCCCAGCCAAGACGGGTCCGCAGATCATCTCGCAGCGCCATCTGTGCAGGTGCCTGCATTCCGGCCACCAACAACAGGCCGCCGCTGTCGCGCATCTGGTTGTAGAGTGCAAACAGTTCGATCTGCGCCGCCTCATTCAGCCGCTCCACTTCATCCACGGCCACCACTTGAGCCAGCGACGGCACGGTGTCAGTGGCATAGTGCGCACTCATCCCGCCACGTTCTGCCTCTCCGACCACTGCCTGCAACAGGTGACTCTTGCCACTACCCGTTTCACCCCACAGACAGATGGCATGTCCACCGGGCGCACCTCGCAGTGCATGGCGCAGAGCAGACGATAATTCCTCATTGCGCCCGGCGACAAAATTGTCCAAGGTGGGCACCCACTCAGGGGCGATTCCCAAAAGCATTTGAGTCATGGTTTGATGTACATTTCGCTGGCCAGATAGCGTCCGCGCACATGGCGCAGCACGACCAGCAATGCGGCGGCCAGCGGCAAGGCGAGCAACAGGCCGAAGAAACCGAACAACTGGCCGAAGGCGAGCAGTGCAAAGATCACTGCCAGCGGATGCAGGCCAATACGGTCACCGATCAGCCATGGGGTGATGAGCATACCTTCCAGCAATTGTCCGGTAGCGAACACGCCCCACACCCACAGCACGTCACCCCAGACAGGAAACTGCATCACCGCAGCCAGCGTAGCCAGCAGCAGGCCCAGCACCATGCCGAGATAGGGGACGAACACCAGCAGACCGGCAATGAGACCGATGGGCAGGGCGAATTCCAGGCCAACCAGCCACAACGCAATGCTGTAGAACACGCTCATCAGCAGCATGACCGCGATTTGCCCGCGCAGAAATTCAGCCAGCACACGATCAATCTCGGTCGTTATCGAATGAGCCGCTTCGTGCCAGTGGCGCGGGATAAGTGTATCAATGCGCACCAGTATTTCATTCCAGTCGCGCAGCAAATAAAACATCGCCAGCGGAATCAACAGCAGGTTGGCAAACAACGCCAACAGTGTGCCGCCACTATCGCCGAGCCAGGGAATGATTTGCGCCGCGACTCCGCCCGCACCCTGCAACTGGCCGAGAATTTGCTGGCGAATAGCTTCATTGTCCCATTGCAAACTGGTGCCGGACCATTGCTGCAATGCGGGTAAAACGTGTTGGCGCGCGCTATCCAACCATTGCGGAATACGCGCGACAAGGTGCGCCCACTCCTGTTGCAACAACGGCAACATGACCAGCAGCAGCGCCAGTGCCAGTAATGCGATAGCCAGCATCGTCAGCAACACGGCCAGGGTGCGCGGCACCTTCCATGCGCACATGCGCGCCACCAGCGGCTCGCAGATATAGGCAAGGATGGCGGCGGCTACAAACGGTGCCAGGATTGGTGCCAGCAGATAGAGCAGCACGAACAACGCAACAGCCACAACCAGCCATTGCATGGCAACAGAGCGGGAGAGAATCATTTCGGGTAAAATTCGCGGCATAAAACGTGCCTTACTCTACCTGCAAGAAAGCGAGAACTCAACTTGAGCCAGTCCAACAACAGCCTTTCCTACCGCGATGCCGGGGTCGATATCGACGCCGGTGACCAGTTGGTCGAGAACATCAAGCCTTATGCCAAACGCACCATGCGTGCGGAGGTATTGTCCGGCATCGGCGGTTTCGGTGGCTTGGTCGAGATCTCGAAGAAATACAAGGAGCCGGTGCTGGTGTCCGGCACCGACGGTGTCGGCACGAAACTGAAGCTTGCATTCGAACTGAATCGCCACGACACGGTTGGCATCGACCTCGTCGCGATGAGCGTGAACGACATCCTGGTGCAGGGCGCCGAGCCGCTGTTCTTCCTCGACTACTTCGCCTGCGGCAAGCTGGATGTGCCCGCCGCTACCGAGGTCATCAAGGGTATCGCTTCCGGTTGCGAGCAATCCGGCTGCGCGCTGATCGGCGGCGAGACCGCCGAGATGCCCGGCATGTACCCGGTGGGCGAATACGACCTCGCCGGATTCGCGGTGGGCGTGGTGGAAAAATCCAAGATCATCACCGGTGAACACATCGTCCCAGGCGACGTGGTGCTCGGCCTGGCCTCCAACGGCGCGCACTCCAACGGCTACTCGCTGGTGCGCAAGATCATCGAGCGCAGCAAACCGGATCTCAACGCCCAATTCGACGGCGAACGCACGCTGGCCGACTGCATCATGGCGCCGACGCGTTTGTATGTGAAACCGCTGTTAAGTCTGATGCAGCGTATCACCGTCAAAGGCATGGCGCACATCACCGGTGGCGGTATCACCGAAAACGTGCCACGCGTGCTGCCGGCCAGCGTCGTCGCCGACATCGACTCCGCGACATGGCAAATGCCCAAGCTGTTCCACTGGCTACGCGAGGGCGGCAACGTCGACGCACAGGAGATGTTCCGCACCTTCAACTGCGGCATCGGCATGGTGGTGATCGTGGCGGCAGCGGATGCCGATGCAGCGATCGAACACCTGCAAGAGACCGGCGAGACCGTGTCGCGCATCGGAATCATCCGTGCACGCAAGAGTGACGAGCACCAGACACAAGTCAAGTGAAAAAGATCGTTATCCTCATTTCTGGTCGTGGCAGCAATATGGAAGCGTTGCTGAAGGCGCGTCTACCATGCAAGATTGCTGCTGTCATTAGCAGTAAGGCAGATGTGCCCGGCCTCGCCATCGCGCAAACCCAAGGCATTGCCACCGCCGTAATCGCGCACCGCGACTACCCGGAGCGGGAACAGTTCGATGCGGCACTGGCCGCCGAGATCGATAGTCACCTGCCCGACCTAGTGGTGTTGGCAGGGTTCATGCGCATCCTCACCCCTGACTTTGTCGCCCGTTATAGCGGGCGGCTGATCAACATCCACCCCTCGCTGCTACCCGCTTATGCGGGACTGCATACGCATGAGCGAGCCTTGCACGATGGGGTAAAAATACACGGCTGCACGGTACATTTCGTCACCCACGACCTCGACCACGGCCCAATCATCATCCAAGCGGCAGTGCCGGTATTGCAAGGAGACACGGTGAAAACCCTGGCCATCCGCGTGCTGCATGAAGAGCACCGCATCTACCCGCAGGCCGTCCGCTGGCTGTGCAGCGACCAGGCACGCCTTGATCAGCACGGACACGTCGGCATCGACCGCCTGGAACAAATCGGCAGCACCCTCATTTCACCCGGACTGGATTGATATGCGCATTCTGCTCGCACTTGCATTATTCTGGCTGTCATTCGCCGCCCATGCGGAGTTACCCGTTCGCATCGAAGCTGGATATGACATCCTGACCCGTGGCATCAAACTGGGCGACGTGCACGAGGTGTTTGTGCGTGATGGCGATCAGTACCGCATTCAGAGCGTGACCAAACCGGTCGGCCTGCTCGCACTGTTTCAACCAGAAACCATCGTGGTCACCAGCGAGGGCGAAATCACCAAAAGTGGTTTGCAGCCGCGCAAATTCACTCACCAGCGCGCAAAGTCCCCGGGGAAAAATACACAGGCCGATTTCGACTGGATCAACCGTACACTGACCGTGAGCGACCGCGCCGGCATCCGCCAACTACCGCTGCCGCAAAACACACAGGATCGTTTGAGCGTGATGTACCAGTTTGCGATTGCTCCACCCCGTGCCCGGCTGGAACTCGACCTGCAAGTGACCAATGGAAGCAAGTTGCAACCCTACCATTACCTGCTCGACCCCACTCAGCATGCAAAAGTACCATTTGGTGAAGTACGCAGCTACTACCTGCATACTCCGCCGCAGTCCACGGCCTGGAAATCTGAAATCTGGCTGGCCATCGACCATGAATATTTCCCCGCCAAAATAGTACTGACAGAGGATGATGGCGACCAGTTCGTGCAGGTTCTGCGCACCCTCACCATCCAACCCTGACAACAAGATCGCCGATGGTGAATCATCACCAGCATCCGCATCGCATCCAACAAGGACACTCATGCTACTGACCGAATACCGGCTCGACCTCGTGGTGCAAGCGCTGCGTACTGCGCTCAAAATGGAACATCCGGCGGATGCTGTGCTACGCCATTTCTTTCAGGCCGAACGCATCGGCTCCAACGAACGCAAACTGGTGGCAGAAACGCTGTTTGGTGTGTTGCGCCACCGCCTGTTGCTGGACCATGCTTGCACTTCAGACGGCAAAGGTCAGGCCACCGCACGCCGCATGGCGCTGGCTTACTGGATGAGATTCGGCGGCTACAACCTGCGCGAGTTGCAGCCGTTGCTACGGGCGCAGGAGGCAGAATGGCTGCGCAGCATAAAAGCGCTTCGTGCCGAAGATTTGCCGCTTTCACTTCAGGCTGAACTGCCGCAATGGATCATCGACAAAATGCGCACCCACCATAGCGACGAGGAAATCCTTACGCTGGGTATTTCCATGCAACAATCTGCCCCGCTCGATCTACGAATCAACAGCCTGCTCGCCAACCGTAACGAGATACTGCAATCGCTACAAGCCGAAGGATTGGCCGCGACCGCCACGCCCTGGTCACCCTACGGCATCCGCCTCAAGGATAAACCGGCGCTGAACAAGCACGCGCTGTTCCTCACCGGCAAATTCGAAGTGCAGGACGAGGGTAGCCAATTGCTGGGATTGTTGCTTGCGCCAAAGCGCAACGAGATGGTGGTGGATTTCTGCGCGGGCGCGGGTGGCAAAACATTGATGCTGGGCGCGCTGATGAATTCACAGGGGCGATTGTACGCATGGGACATCTCGGAAAAGCGCCTGACAAATTTAAAGCCGCGCCTGAAGCGTTCCGGCCTGTCCAACGTACAGCCTCAACTCATCGCGCACGAAAACGATAACAAGATTAAACGTCTGGCGGGAAAAATCGACCGCGTGCTGGTGGATGCACCGTGCAGCGGGCTTGGCACCTTGCGCCGCAATCCGGATCTGAAATTCCGCCAATCGGTGCAGAGCGTGGCGGAGCTAAACGAGAAGCAGCGCGCGATCCTGGATTCGGCTGCGCGCCTGCTGAAGAAAGGCGGACGGTTGGTGTATGCGACCTGCAGCGTGCTGCAGGAAGAGAATCAGAGCATCGTCACGGCATTCCTCGCAATGCATCCCGAATTCTCATTGGTACCAGCAGGAGAAGTGCTGAAGCAGCAGCATATCGACCTGCCCATGGGCGACTACCTGCAACTTACCCCGCAACAGCACAACACCGACGGCTTCTTTGCGGCCGTACTGGAACGCACGGCATAACTGCTTTAGCCACAGAGAACACAGAGAAGTCGGCAGCATCTCTCCGGATTCGCGCTCTGGTGCTTCGCGTGTTTTGTGTCTGAATTGTTTTCCCAGCCTACATCAAACCCATCGCGACCAGTGCGATGAATGCCGCGAACAGCACGAAGTGACTGATGCCCTCGATGGCGTTGGTTTCGCCGTCGTGCAGATTGTTCATCACGGTCAGAAAGGTCAACAGCAGAAATCCGCCCTGCACCGGTGTCAGCGCCATCACGATCCGTTCGCCATTGAACAGCGCGAGTGCCTCGATCACCGGCAGCGTCAGCAACACCGTCGCCAGCGACGCGCCAAGCGCAATGTTGACCGTGGTCTGCATGCGGTTCTGCTGCGCCGCCCTAAGCGCGGTGAGTATCTCCGGGCTGGCGGAGATCAGCGCCACCAGCACCGCCGGGATCGCCTTGGGCAGATTGCTGTCCGTAAGACCTGCGTCCAGCAGCACCGACAGCACCTCGGACAGCAGACCGACCAGCATGATGGCTCCAACCATGACGGCGACATGCAGCGAGTTCGGACTGTGCGCCTCGTCGTGCGCTTCCTCTTCCGTCACCGAGGAGTATTCGAAGAATTTTCGGTGCTCCACTGTCTGCAAGCGCAGAAACGCGGCATACATCACCACCATAACCACGACCGAGAAAACCGAATAAATATGCCATTTCTCATCCGGCACAAAATCCGGAATGAACATACCGACACCGATGGCAACCAGCAACATGGCCACGAAGGAGTTGGCCGAGGAGATGTTGTATTTGGTCTGCCCGTGCTTGAGGCCACCGACGATGGCGGCAAGACCGAGAATGCCGTTGATGTCGAACATCACAGCCGCAAAAACCGTATCGCGTGCCAGCGTGGGATTCGGCGCGCCCTGTAACAACACGACCAGGATCACCACCTCCACCGACACCGCCGCCAGCGTCAGGATCAGCGTGCCGTATGGTTCGCCAAAACGCACCGCCAGCACCTCTGCATGGTGCGCGATGCGGAAAGCGACGCCGATGATGGCGGCCAGAATCACCAGCAACAAACCCCACAACATGCCGCCGCCGTGTTCAACAGCACCGTGCTCGAGTGCCAAGCCCAATCCGAGTACGATGAGCGCGATAGCGATGGGGTATTCCGACTTCAGATATTTCATTTGAGCATTCTCAATCAAAATTGATTTCGTGGTAATCCACCCCGATTACTACCAACTCTTCCACTCCGTCTGGTAGCCGCAACTGAACCGTATCGTCCTCGCGCGCCTTGAGCAACGCCCGCGCCAACGGCGATACCCAGCTGATATGTCCCTTCCCCGCATTGGCCTCGTCGATGCCGACGATACTGTAGGTACGCTCGATACCGTCTTCGTGGCACACCGTCACCGTCGCGCCAAAGAACGCCTGCTCGCAGCCCCGGCGTTGCGCCGGATCAATCACTTCGGAATTTTCCATGCGCTTGGCCAGGAAGCGCAGGCGGCGGTCTATCTCGCGCAATCGCTTTTTACCGTAGATATAGTCGCCCTTCTCCGAACGGTCACCGTTGGATGCTGCCCAATGCACTGTCTGCACCAGTGCCGGACGTTCAACATCCAGCAGATTCATATACTCGGCTTTGAGGCGGCGGTATCCCGCCGGGGTCATGTAGTTTTTGCTGCCTACAGGAATCGAGGGTAACGACACCGAATCGTCGTCATCATCTTCGGCATCGTTCTCGCGGGTGAATGCTTTGCTCACGGGTGCTGCGCGACCTGCTAGAACGGAATGTCGTCGTCAAAATTATCGAAGTTGCTCTTGGCAGCCGGTGCTGCGGGCTTGGCAGCCGGGGCGCTGCGCGCCGGAGCCGGCTCTTGGTTATCCACGACTTCAAAGCTGTTGCCGCCAGACCTGCTGCCCAACATCTTCATTTCGTTGGCCACAATCTTGGTGGTATAGCGATCCTTGCCTTCTTTATCGGTCCACTTTTCAGTGGTAATCCTGCCTTCGACGTAAATCAGTGAACCTTTCTTCAGATACTCTCCGACAATCTCCGCTAGCCGCTTGAAGAAAACGATGTTGTGCCACTCGGTTTTTTCTTGCTTTACTCCACTTTTATCTTTCCATGTTTCGGATGTTGCCAGCGTCACATTGGCAACTGCCTCGCCGCTTGGCATATACCTCACTTCAGGATCTTTACCCAAATGCCCTATCAGAATCGCTTTGTTCACCGACATGTCATACCCCTTTCACTAGATTTTGGCGAAACTCGCCCAGCTGGTTTTCCACTGCTTCCTCGTCAAACCCGTTCTTCTCAACCTTGAGACAGGCGATTTGCTCTCCCGCCACGATCAGCACTTCGTCCACGCCGCGTAATTGTGCCAGACTGGACTGCAATGTGCTTGCCTCGGCAGCAGTCAGTTGCGGCAGATGATACATCTTGGTTTGCAGTGACTTGGGAGCACGCATACCGGACGCGATTATCAGCCACAGCAACAGCATGAACATTGCAAATACCAGTACCGCATTACCGCCGTATAGTTGCATCAGCAAGCCGCCCATGGCCGAGCCAAAGAATGCGCCGAGGAACTGCACACTGCTAAACACGCCCATTGCCGTACCCTTGGCAGCGAGCGGGGATATTTTGCTGACAATGGAAGGCTGCATTGCTTCCAATACGTTGAACGCGGTAAAGAACACGACTAACGCAAGTGATATACCCCACACGCTTTCATGCAGGAACAGAATACCCAGTTGCGCCAGCGCAGCCATGCCAATAGAGAACAGAAAAACCTGTTTCGCCATCGCCTTCCTCTCTGCGATGACAAACAGTGGCACCATCAACACGAAAGCGAACAGCATCACCGGCAGGTACATCTGCCACTGGTGCTGCGCATCCAGCCCGGCTGTACGCAAAATAAACGGTATCTGCATGAACACCGACATCAGGATTGCATGCAGGGTAAACACGCCAAAGTCCATACGCAGCAGGTCTTTGTTGCGCAATACTTCCTTCAGCTTGCTGGTATTGGCCTCGGTATCCGAATGAAAGCGTGTGATTCCAGGTTTGGGGATGAACCAGATCACCACCGCGATGGACACAAAAGCCAGCACACCAACCAGCGAAAAGATGCCGGACATGCCGATGAGCCGGTACAAAATCGGCGATAGCACCATTGAGATCGAGAACGTGATGCCGATGGAGATGCCAATCAGGGCCATTGCCTTGGTGCGCTGCTCTTCGCGGGTAAGGTCGGCGGTCAACGCCATCACCGCCGCGTTGATCGCACCCGCGCCCTGAATCACCCGTCCGGCGATTATCCAGTAGATATCGTCCGCGGATGCCGCGATAAAACTGCCCGCCGCAAACAGCAGCAAACCGATGACAATAATCGGTTTGCGCCCGTAACGGTCTGATAACCATCCTGCCGGAATCTGCAAAATCGCTTGAGTCAGTCCATATGCACCAAGCGCGATTCCGATCAGGAAATGGCTCTCCCCGCCCGGCAGCTTCTCGGCATATAGTGCAAAGATCGGCAGGATGATGAACAGGCCCAGCATGCGCAGGGCATAGACACTGGCCAAACCCAGGCTGGCACGGCGTTCAAGGGGAGTCATTGCGGCGGATGAAACAGGCATGAATGCGCTTTGGAATCTTTTTCGAAGTCGCGTATATTAGCAGGTCGCCCAACCTGACGCATGATCCATGGAATACATCAAAATACGCGGTGCACGCACCCACAACCTGAAGAACATAAGTCTCGACCTGCCACGCAACCGGTTGGTGGTAATCACCGGCTTGTCGGGTTCCGGCAAGTCATCACTCGCTTTTGACACCTTGTATGCCGAGGGACAGCGACGTTATGTGGAATCACTTTCGGCTTATGCCCGACAGTTCTTGCAGTTGATGGAGAAACCGGATGTCGATCTGATCGAGGGGCTCTCCCCCGCTATCGCCATCGAACAGAAGGCCACTTCGCATAACCCGCGTTCAACGGTGGGGACGGTGACCGAGATTCACGATTATCTGCGGCTTCTGTTCGCCCGCGCGGGCGACCCGTATTGTCCGCAGCACAATATCGTGCTGCAGGCACAGTCGGTGGGGCAGATGGTGGATACGGTGCTGGCATTACCGGAAGGCACGAAGGTGATGATCCTGTCACCCGTTGTGGTGGAACGCAAGGGTGAGCAACTGGACCTGTTCGACGAATTGCGTGCGCAGGGCTTCGTGCGCCTGCGCGTGAACGGCAAGGTGTGCGAGATGGGCAACCTGCCAAAGCTGGTGAAAAACCAGAAACACACCATCGAGATCGTGGTGGACCGTTTAAAGGTTTCACCCGATATCAAACAGCGCCTGGCCGAGTCATTCGAGACGGCATTGCGTCACGCCGATGGACGCGCACTGGCGATGGAAATGGATTCGGGCAAAGAGCATCTGTTTTCGGCCAAGTTTGCCTGCCCCATCTGCAATTACTCGCTGCAGGAGTTGGAGCCGCGCCTGTTCTCATTCAACAGTCCAATGGGCGCGTGCCCGAAGTGCGATGGTCTGGGGGTTATCAGCTTCTTCGATCCCAGACGAATTGTGGCTTTCCCGCAGCTTTCATTGAGCGGTGGTGCGATCAAGGGTTGGGATCGGCGCAACCAGTTCTATTTCCAGATGCTGGACAGTCTGGCTAGGTATTACGATTTTGATCTGGAGCGACCCTTCGAGAGTCTGCCGGAGAAGATCCAACAGGTGGTGCTGTACGGCAGCGGGAAAGAGGAAATTCCTTTTCAATACTTGAACGAGCGCGGCAAAAAGATGCTGCGCGAACATGCCTTCGAGGGCATCATCAACAATTTGGAGCGGCGCTACAAGGAAACGGATTCACCCACGGTGCGTGACGAGTTGTCGAAATACTTGAACTCCTGTGCCTGCCCGGAGTGCAAGGGGACGCGATTGCGTGAAGAGGCACGCCATGTGCGTGTGGCCGAACACACCATTTACGAATTGAATGCCTTGCCGCTGAAACATGCCCTGTCTTTCTTCCAGAGTGTGACATTTCCCGGCCACAAACAGGCAATCGCCGAGAAAATCGTGCAGGAAATCGCCAATCGACTCTCCTTCCTTAATAACGTAGGACTGGATTATTTGTCGCTGGAACGCTCGGCCGAGACGCTATCGGGCGGGGAGTCGCAGCGCATCCGTCTCGCTTCGCAGATTGGCTCCGGCCTGACGGGGGTGATGTATGTACTGGATGAGCCTTCCATCGGCCTCCACCAGCGAGATAACGACCGCCTGCTGGATACACTGAAGCGCTTGCGCGACATGGGCAACAGCGTGATTGTGGTAGAGCACGATGAAGATGCCATTCGCTCCGCCGATTTCGTGGTGGATATGGGACCAGGTGCGGGTGAGCATGGCGGCAGGGTGGTGGCACAAGGCACACCGGAGGAAGTATGCGCTAACCCGCAGTCGCTCACCGGTGACTACCTCTCTGGTCGGCGCAGCATCCCGATGCCAAAGCAATATCGCAAGCCTGAATCAGACCGCCATCTGAAAATAATAGGAGCCTGCGGCAATAATCTGAAAAATGTCACGCTGGATCTACCCGTCGGCTTGCTTACATGCATCACCGGGGTATCCGGATCGGGAAAGTCCACGCTGATCAACGACACCTTGTACAAGGTGGTTGCCCAACATCTGTACGGCAGCAATGCCGAGCCTTCTCCTTATTCTGAAATAGAAGGTCTGGAATTTTTCGATAAAGCAATCAATGTCGATCAATCCCCCATCGGCCGCACACCCCGTTCCAATCCGGCAACATACACCGGGCTGTTCACACCGATACGCGATCTGTTCTCCAGCGTACCCATGTCGCGCGAACGCGGTTACGGGCCAGGACGATTTTCCTTCAATGTGAAGGGCGGGCGCTGCGAGTCCTGTCAGGGTGACGGTGTGATAAAGGTGGAGATGCACTTTTTACCGGATGTGTACGTGCCGTGTGACGTGTGCCACGGCCAGCGCTACAACCGTGAGACCCTGGAGGTACAGTACAAGGGGGCCAACATTCACAAGGTGCTTAACATGACGGTAGAACAAGCACATGAATTCTTTAAACCCGTGCCGATCATCGCACGCAAGCTGAAGACGTTGCTGGACGTGGGCTTGGGTTACATCACGCTGGGGCAGAGTGCCACCACGCTGTCGGGCGGCGAGGCACAGCGCGTGAAGCTGTCGCTGGAGCTTTCAAAACGCGATACCGGGCGCACGCTGTACATCCTCGATGAACCAACCACCGGGCTGCATTTCCATGATATCGATATGCTGCTGAAGGTAATCCATAAATTGCGTGACCAGGGCAACACTGTCGTGGTAATCGAACACAATCTGGATGTGATCAAGACCGCAGATTGGGTCATCGATCTGGGTCCTGAGGGCGGTGATGGTGGGGGACGTATCGTGGCACAGGGTTCGCCGAAAGCTATCACCGAAAATATTGGCAGCGTAACAGGGCCATACCTAAAAAACCTGCTGCAATAAATCACCTCCTGCCCTGCTCAGTTTTTCATTGCGGCACGTCTGGCGATAACGGGAGATATAGTTACATCAAGAAACGACAAAGCCGGGATAACCCGGCTTTGTCGTTTCTTACATCTATGCTGGAAAAGAATTATTCGCCAGCAACTTCTAGCGGCTGCGCTTCTGCCGGACGATCCAGCAGTTCGATCAACGCCATCGGTGCATTGTCACCCTTGCGAAAGCCGAACTTGAGGATGCGCGAATAGCCGCCATTACGTGCTGCATAGCGCGGGCCGAGTTCATCGAACAGCTTGCTAACCATCTCACGGTCACGCAGACGGGCAAACGCCAGGCGGCGATTAGCCAAGCTTGGATTCTTGCCCAGTGTCAGGATCGGCTCCGCTACACGGCGCAACTCCTTGGCTTTGGGCAGGGTAGTCTTGATAACCTCGTGACGCAGCAGCGAGACGGTCATGTTGCGCAACATCGCCAACCGGTGGCTGCTGGTACGATTTAATTTTCTAAGTCCTAAACGGTGACGCATAATTTTCCTCTTTTACTTTCTGACTTGGCGTTAACCAAGCAGGATTTAATTCTCGGTCACTGCCGCCCAGTTTTCCAATTTCATACCCAGCGACAAATCATGCTCGGCAAGAATCTGCTTGATTTCGTTGAGCGATTTACGCCCAAGGTTGGGGGTGCGCAACAGATCCGCTTCGGTATACTGAATCAGATCACCGATGTAATGGATGCTTTGTGCCTTGAGGCAGTTGGATGAACGCGGGGTCAATTCCAGATCATCCACCGGGCGCAACAACATTGGGTCGACCTTTGGCACTTGCGGCTTCTCAACCGGAGCCGGTGTGCCTTCCAACGCGGCGAACACGGAGAATTGCTCCACCAGAATGCGGGCAGCGTAGCGGATCGATTCTTCCGGATCAATCGCACTATTGGTTTCTATGTCGATGATCAGCTTGTCCAGATCGGTGCGCTGCTCGACACGGGCACTCTCAACAGCGTAACTAACCCGCAGGATCGGGCTGAACGAGGCATCCAGGGCGATATGGCCAACCGACTTGGTCGCTCCGGGCTGCAGGCGCGAAATAGCGGAAACGTAACCGCGGCCTTGCTCGATCTTGATTTCCATGTCCAGCTTGCCACCCGCAGTCAAATGCGCAATGACATGCTCCGGATTAATCACTTCGGTGTCTGCATCGACCTCGATATCAGCCGCAGTAACAACACCGGCACCCGCTTTCTTAAGGTGCAAGGTAGCTTCCTGCTTGCCGTGCAATTTCAGCACAAGACCTTTCAGGTTCAGCAGTATCTCAACCACATCCTCCTGAACGCCATCAATCGGTGAGTATTCGTGCAATACACCAGCAATCTTAACTTCAGTCACTGCATAGCCGGGCATGGAAGATAGCAGGATGCGGCGCAGGGCATTACCCAACGTGTGACCATAACCACGTTCGAACGGCTCCATCACAACTCTGGCCTTGGTGGTCGAGATATTTTGCACATCGATAATGCGCGGCTTCAACAAATTACTGGTAGGCATATTTCACTCCGCGTGGATTACTTGGAATACAACTCGACAATGAGGTGCTCATTGATGGTTGCCGGTAATTCAGAGCGTTGTGGTAGCGCCTTGTACGTACCCTTAAAGGCCTTGCTGTCCACTTCGATCCACTCGGGAAAACCGCGCTGCTCGGCAGCCTCTAGGGCAGACTTCAGGCGCAATTGATTCCTGGATTTATCCGCAACTTCAACCACGTCTCCGGGCTTGACCTGATAAGAAGGAATGTTCACGCGCTTGCCATTGACCGTGATGCTGTTATGGCGCACGGTTTGCCTCGCTTCGGCGCGGGATCCACCAAAACCCATACGATAGGCAACATTATCCAGACGTGACTCAAGAATCTGTAGCAGGCTCTCACCTGTGATGCCTCGCGATTTTTCAGCACGCTTGTAAGTCAGCCTGAACTGGCTTTCCAGCACACCGTATATACGACGCAGTTTCTGTTTTTCGCGCAGCTGGCCACCGTATTCCGACTGGCGCTGATTGCGACGCTGACCATGCTGTCCGGGCGGATAGGCACGGCGCTCAACTGCGCATTTGTCGGTAAAGCATTTTTCAGCTTTTAGAAACAGCTTCTCGCCCTCGCGGCGGCACTGACGGCACTTTGCATCAAGATTTCTAGCCAAGATCCATACTCCTTAAATACGGCGTTTTTTCGGGGGACGGCAGCCGTTGTGGGGCACTGGCGTAATATCCGAAATACTGGTGATTTTAAAACCTGCTGCATTCAAAGCGCGCACGGCAGATTCCCGTCCAGGGCCGGGGCCCTTGATACGAACTTCAAGATTCTTGACTCCACACTCGACAGCAGACTTACCCACCGTTTCAGCAGCGATCTGAGCTGCAAAGGGTGTGCTCTTGCGGGAGCCCTTGAAACCTTGTGCGCCGCTGGTTGACCAAGCCAGGGTATTTCCCTGACGATCCGTTATGGTGACGATAGTATTGTTGAAAGAAGCATGAACGTGTGCAATGCCCTCTGCGACGTTCTTCTTGACTTTCTTACGCACTTTTGTGCTGGTCTTTGCCATTTTCTTGTCCTCTACTTAATTACTTCTTGGCGCCGGCAATGGATTTACGCGGTCCCTTACGGGTACGCGCATTGGTACGGGTACGCTGCCCGCGGCAGGGCAAGCCACGCCGGTGACGCAAGCCGCGATAGCAACCCATGTCCATCAGCCGCTTGATGTTCATGGTCACTTCACGGCGCAAATCACCTTCAACCGTAAACTTGGCGACTTCGTCACGCAGCTTTTCCATTTCTGAATCACTGACGTCCTTGATCTTTGTCGAAACAACGACACCCGCCGCAGCACAAATCTTCTGGGCGCGGGTGCGTCCGATGCCATAAATGGCTGTCAACGCAATTTCAGCGTGTTGATGGTTTGGAATGTTTACACCGGCAATACGAGCCATGCAGCTACCCTATCGTTCAAAAGTTGCGAATTTAACTTCCAGCGGCGATTTAACTCAATCAACCCTGGCGCTGTTTGTGGCGTGGATCACTGCTGCAGATCACACGAACCACACCTTTGCGCCGCACGATCTTGCAATTGCGGCACACTTTTTTCACGGATGCTTGGACTTTCATTTGCTTCTCCTTGCTTCACTATCAATTTTGACTGCACACAGGGCGATCACAATACACAACCCGTATCCAAAAGCCATCTCTCGCTCTCAATCCTTGCTCAAGTTGCTTTGAAATTCGCCTTCTTTAAAAGGCTGTCATACTGGTGCGTCATCAGGTAGGACTGTACCTGAGACATGAAATCCATTGTTACAACAACCAGAATCAGGAGGGAGGTGCCACCAAAGTAGAAGGGCACGTTCCACTTAACCACCAAAAATTCCGGCAACAAGCAAACTAGCGTTATGTACACGGCGCCAACCATGGTGAGGCGCAACATAATCTTTTCAATGTAATTAGCGGTTTGGTCACCCGGCCGGATACCAGGCAGAAATGCCCCGCTCTTCTTCAAATTATCTGCAGTGTCTTTTGGGCTAAACACCAACGCGGTGTAAAAGAAGCAAAAGAATATAATCGCTGCCGCGTAAAACATGACATAAATCGGCTGCCCCGGGGCGAGCTTATCGCTGACATCCTTCAGCCACAGCATGTTTGGACTGGAGCCAAACCAACCTGCAATGGTTGCCGGAAACAAAATAATACTGGATGCAAAGATCGGAGGGATCACACCCGCCATATTCAATTTCAATGGCAAGTGGGAGCTTTGCCCACCGTAAATCTTGTTCCCAACTTGCCGCTTTGCATAATTCACCAACACCTTGCGCTGCCCGCGCTCAACAAAAACCACCAGCGCAGTGACTGCAATCGCACCAAAAAACAGTGCTAAAACGAGTGGAACAGAAAATGCACCGGTTCTGGCCATTTCCAATGTATTACCGATTGCGCTGGGCAAGCCAGCTGCAATACCTGCAAAAATAATCAGCGAAATACCGTTACCCAGACCGCGTTCAGTAATCTGCTCACCCAGCCACATCAGGAACATGGTTCCGGTGACCAGGGTGATGACCGTGGTCAACTGAAACATGGCGCCAGGATGCAGCACCAGATCTTTTTGTGACTGCAACATCACTGCGATACCAAAGGACTGGAATAATGCCAACAGCAACGTCCCATAGCGGGTGTACTGTGTGATCTTGCGCCGTCCCGCTTCTCCTTCTTTTTTCAGCTGCTCAAGATGCGGGACTGCAACCGCAGCCAACTGCATGATGATGGAAGCCGAAATATACGGCATGATTCCCAGCGCCAGAATGGTAAAGCGCTCAAGAGCACCACCCGAAAACATGTTGAACATGCCGAGTATACCGCCTTGCTGCTGCTTGAACAGATCTGCCAGTATGTTCGGATCAATGCCCGGTACCGGTATATGCGCCCCAATACGATAGACGACCAGAGCCCCCAGCAAAAACCATAGGCGGGTACCCAGGTCACCATATTTAGGCTTGACGAGCGGCTTACTCACCACGCATCCTTATTCTGCAATTGAGCCGCCAGCCGCTTCGACAGCTGCCCGCGCACCTTTGGTTAACAACAAGCCCTGCAAAGCGACAGCACGAGTAATTTCACCCGAGAGAATTACCTTTGCCGTCAGCGCATTGGCCGAGATCACCCCAGCTTGCTTCAGCACCAGCAGATCGATCGTATCGACCGGCAATTTTTCCAGATCGGACAAACGAACCTGTACGGTGTCGTTGCGAGTCATCGAAACAAAACCACGTTTTGGCAATCGACGCTGCAAGGGCATCTGGCCGCCCTCGAAACCGACCTTATGAAAGCCGCCGGCCCTGGATTTTTGTCCTTTATGACCACGCCCCGCAGTCTTGCCCAAACCCGAGCCAATACCACGACCAACACGGCGCTTGGCGTGCGTTGAACCTTCCTG
>JBAZFV010000012.1:0-34965 GCA_041653255.1 Sideroxydans sp.
TTCAAGGCCACGCCTTACTACACCAAGGTCGCGGATTACATCGATGCTGTGCAATGGAATGGCACCACCAACCTGCCGGCCTCGCCGCTGGCGACGAACAAGTTCAGCGTACTCAAATACGTCAACCAGTCGGCACGCCTGTATGGTCTCGACCTCTCCGGCCACATGATGCTGGCCGAAGGTGGCTGGGGCGAGTGGGGGATGAAAGGTTTGCTCAACTACACCAACGGCAAGAATGAGGATACCGGCGATGAGTTGTACAACATCATGCCGCTCAACGCAAAACTTGCATTGACACAACAAATGGGCGGCTGGGATAACAGTGCCGAACTGGTGATGGTGCAGGCAAAGGACAGCGTCTCCGATGTGCGCAACGAAATCAAGACGCCGGGCTACGGCCTCCTCAATCTGCGTGGCAGTTATGCGTGGGAACAAGTGAGCATCGATTTTGGTATCGAGAATCTGTTCAACAAGTTCTACTACCTGCCCACCGGCGGCGCCTATACCGGTCAGGGTACAACCATGACCAACCCGGCGTTGCCCAATTACCCGCAATGGGGGATTGCCGTGCCCGGCATGGGACGTTCGCTCTACACCGGGGTGAACTACAAGTTCTGATCGGGAGGTGATCGTGGCCGAACAAAGATGGTCGTGATCGCTTTCCGGATGCCAGAAAAGGGCTAGAATGCCACGCGCCGCCGTTCAAACTGCGGCGCGTTTTTTATCTTGATGAGGGATCGTTCATGAAAAAATATGTTTGGGTAGGGCTGGCGGCATTGTTGTTCTCTTTGCCGGTACAGGCAAGGGAGGTGACGGTAAGCGATGCATGGTCGCGCGCCACGGCGCCGGGGCAGGACAACGGCATGCTACAGGCGGTCATCACCAGCAAGAAAGCGGCAGAACTGGTGGGCGCCTCCTGCAAGTGCGCAAAGACGGTCGAGTTGCACAGCATGGTGACCGAGGGTGGCATGATGAAGATGCGCCAGGTGGAGTCAATCGAACTGCCTGCGGGTGAAGCGGTGGATATGGGTGCCCAAGGCTACCACCTGATGTTGATGGGTCTGAAGAAACCGCTGCAGGAGGGTCAAAAGGTTGAGGTGGTGCTCAAGCTGCGCGGTGCCGACGGCAAGGAAAAGAAGGTGAATGTCAGTGCCAAGGTACGTGGCATGACCGACGGCAAGCCGCAGATGCAACATCAAAACATGAAACAAATGCAGCACTGATCGAAATATGGTGGCATTGCGCAATATATTGGTCGCCGGCTTGTTGTTGTCGGCCCAGCCGACATGGGCTGGCAATGATGTGATCGTGGACAAGGTCTGGCTGCGCGAAAGCGTACCGGGGCAGACCGCCGCCACGGTGCAGTTGAATCTGTCGGTGACCAAAGCAGCACGCTTGCTTGAGGTGAGCAGTCCACTTGCTGCAACGGGCGAGATCGTGCGCGTCGAGCGCAGAGGCGGAAAGATGCAGAGCCATACTTTGCGCGACTACAAACTGGAAGCGCGCAGCACGGTCATTTTTGGTGCACGCGGCATCTATCTGCTGCTGCGAGACCTGAAGCAGCCGCTGAATGTGGGTGATCGGGTGCCGGTCAGCCTTACCCTGCAAATTGCAGGCGTGCGCAAGACAGTCGAGGTGACGGCGGAGGTGCGTTCCCTGGAGTTGAGCTACAAGCACTATAACGATCCGGCGGTGATGGATCACCGCTGACGAATCGATGCGACAGGGCGAAGGTGGCGGTGAGCGCAAAGAAGCTGGCCATTCAGTAAACGTAAGTCTTGTTGCGAACGGGCGGCGGATGCCGCCCGTTTTGTTTTGGTCTGGAGTAGAATTCGCGGCACTTTTTCAGAAGGAAGCCACATGCCACTGACTGCCGCTACCGCCGCGCAAAAAGCGCACACCCTGTCCGAGGCGCTGCCCTACATCCAGCGTTTTTTCGACAAGACCATCGTCATCAAATACGGCGGCAATGCCATGACCGATCCCAAGCTGCAGGAGGGGTTCGCGCGCGATGTGGTGCTGCTTAAGCTGGTCGGCATGAACCCGGTGGTGGTGCATGGCGGCGGCCCGCAGATCAACGAGCTGCTCAAGCGGGTGGGCAAGCAGGGCGAGTTCGTGCAGGGCATGCGCGTCACCGACGAAGAGACCATGGATGTGGTCGAGATGGTGCTGGGCAAGGTCAACAAGGACATCGTCAATCTGATCAATAAGCACGGCGGCAAGGCGGTGGGGCTGACCGGGCAGGATGGCTCGTTCATCCGTGCCGACAAGATGATGCTGCCAAGCCACGACGAGCCTGGCAAGCTGCTGGATATCGGCCAGGTTGGCGAGATCAGCAAGATCGATCCGTCCATCATCACTTTTCTCGACTCCGGCGACTTCATTCCGGTGATCGCGCCGATCGGTGTCGCGCCGGATGGCGAAACGCTGAACATCAATGCCGATCTGGTGGCGGGCAAGCTGGCGGAGGTGTTGCGCGCCGAAAAGCTGGTACTGATGACTAATACGCCGGGCGTACTGGATAAGGATGGCAATCTGCTGACCGGGCTGACACCGAAACTGGTGGATGACCTTGTTGCAGATGGCACGCTGTCCGGCGGCATGTTGCCCAAGATTGGCTCGGCACTGGACGCGGCGCGTAGTGGTGTGCGCGCGGTGCATATCATCGACGGGCGGGTGGCGCATGCGCTGTTGCTGGAGATTCTGACCGACGAAGGTGTAGGCACGCTGATCAAGAGTAAATGAAAAATTCTTTGTGCAACTGCTGCGCTTGCTGATACCGCATTAAAAAATGGTTAAAAATCCTCATTTACTGACTTGTAAACTCCGGTTTGTCGCCATTTTTCACCTTGTCTCAGTTTCGCTCGTTACGTTGCAAAAAGGATTCCGAATATGAGTGGCCGCGTCTGGCTCTTTGACCTCGACAATACCCTGCACAACGCTTCGGCACACGTGTTTCCGCAGATCAATCGCAGCATGACCGCCTACCTGCAAACGCATTTGCAGTTGAACGAAGAAGAGGCTAATGCTTTGCGCGTGGATTACTGGCAGCGTTACGGCGCAACCCTGACCGGTCTGATGAAGCATCACGATACCGATCCCGATCACTTCCTGTGGCACACTCACCAGTTCCCGGAATTGCGGCAACTGGTGTTGCGCCAGCCGCGATTGCACCATGTGCTGCGGGGCTTGCCGGGCAGGAAGCTGGTGTTTTCCAATGCGCCGCAACAGTATGCGCGGGCGGTGCTGAAGCTGTTGCGGGTGGATGATCTGTTCGAGGACGTTTTCGCCATCGAGCATTCGCACTATAAACCCAAACCGCAGATGGAGGGATTTCGGCATCTGCTGCGCAAGTATCATTTGCATGGCACGCAGTGCGTGATGGTTGAAGACAGCATAGAAAATTTGTTGACCGCAAAACGTTTGGGGATGCGCACAGTGTTGGTAGGCGCTGTATCGCATACCCCGGCGCATGTGGATGTGAAGATTCGCGCGGTGCTGGATTTGCCGCGCGTGTTGGGAAAATTGTAAAAGGGGAAATCATGGCAGCCAAACCGGGTGAAAGAAAATTACAGATATTGCAGACCATCGCGGAAATGCTGGAGCAACCGAAAGGCGAGAAGGTCACCACGGCCGCACTGGCGGCGCGGCTGGAGCTGTCCGAGGCGGCGCTATATCGCCATTTCGCCAGCAAGGCGCAGATGTATGAAGGCTTGATCGAATTCATCGAGCAGACGGTGTTCGGCCTGATCAACAAAATCACCACGGAAGAAAAAGACGGCCTGAAACAGGTGGAGCAGATACTTGCCATGCTGCTCCGTTTTGCACAAAAGAATCGCGGCATGACGCGGGTGCTGATCGGCGATGTGCTGGTGAACGAGAACGAGCGCCTGCAACAGCGCATTAACCAGTTCCTTGATCGTGTGGAAGCCACGCTCAAGCAGTCGTTGCGCATCACCGCGACGCAGGGCAGTGAACAAACGGAAACAGACGCCGGTGCGCATGCCAACCTGTTGCTGTGCTTCGTCATCGGGCGTTGGCAACAGTTCGGCAAGAGCGGTTACGCACGCGAGCCGATGGCGCAATGGCCGCAACAATGGTCGTTGCTTTCACGTTTGTGAGGAAACCGGAATGATTTTGATCCTTGCCTCCAATACCCGTACCGATAGCGCCGAATACCGGCAGTTGTCGGATTATCTGGCGACCCTGCAGGGTGTTCAGGTTCGGGTGCACAGCGAACAAGGCATCGAGCAAACCCTGACCGAGCTGTATCTCATCGGCAACACCCAGGCGCTTGACGTGGCAGACATGCAGGCGCTGCCCTGCGTGGAGCGTGTGGTGCGGGTGTCACAGGAATATCGCGTGCTGGGGCGGCACAAGGACGACAACCGCCTCGCCTATTTCGATTACAACGGAGTGCGCTTCGGCCAAGATACGCTGCATGTGTTCGCCGGTTTGTGCGCGGTCGATAACGCAGAGCATGTCGAGATCATGCTGCGTGCGCTGCGCGACAACGGCCAGATCTGCGCGCGTATGGGTGCCTACAAGCCACGCACCAGCCCGTATGCCTTTCAGGGGCACGGCAAGACTTGCCTGCCTTACGTGTTCGAGCTGGCTGGCAAATACGGGATCAAGGTGGTCGCCATGGAGATCACCCACGAGTCGCACCTGCATGAAATCAGTGAAGCGCTGCACCAGACCGGCAACCCGACCGGAGTGATGTTGCAGATCGGCACGCGCAATACGCAGAACTTCGAGCTGCTGAAGATTGTTGGGCGCCAGACCGAAATGCCCATCCTGCTCAAGCGCGGTTTTGGCATCACCCTGGACGAATCGCTGAATGCCGCCGAATACCTCGCGTCGGAAGGCAACCGCAATGTTGTGTTCGGGCTGCGCGGGATGAAGACCAATATGGGAGATCCGCACCGCAATCTGGTCGATTTCGCCCATGTGCCGGTGGTGAAGCGCCTGACGCGGATGCCGGTATGCATTGATCCTTCGCATTCGGTCGGCAGCCGCGCCGCTGCCCCGGATGGCATCCTCGATCTCATGCACGCTACGGCGCAGGGCGTGCTGGCGGGCGCGAACATGGTTCTGGTCGATTTCCACCCTGCGCCGCCGCAGGCGCTGGTGGATGGGCCTCAGGCCTTGTTGCTGAAGGAATTACCGCATTTCCTGGAAGATGTGGGGATCGCACGCGAGGCTTATTTGCAGCGGGTGAAACTGGCGCGGAAATATCTGAACTGAAACGGGGCGAGTGAGGCCGGAGGTTAGGTTTGGCTATTCGGTTGCGCCCCGAAATGAAAGTCGCTATATTTCGTCCATGCATTTTTCCCGCCACATCTCGCTTTTACATTCCACCTTCAGCCTGCGGGCGGCGCTGAAGCTGCGCGGTACGCGCTAAATTCCTTCCCCCTTTTAGAAGTAGTACAGCAGCGGCCGGACAGCAGAGGCCGTTCACGGACCATTGCGATGGAGCACAACATGACTGACAAATTAATCATATTCGACACCACCTTGCGCGACGGCGAACAAAGCCCCGGCGCATCCATGACCAAAGAAGAAAAATTGCGCATCGCGCGCCAGTTGGAAAAACTGGGCGTGGATGTGATCGAGGCGGGCTTTGCCGCCGCCAGTCCCGGCGATGCAGACGCGATTCACAGCCTTGCCAAAGTGATCAAGCGCTCGACGGTGTGTTCGCTGGCACGCGCCAGCGAAAAGGATGTGCGGGCGGCGGGCGAGGCAATCAAGCCGGCTAAACACGGGCGTATCCATACTTTCATTGCCACTTCACCGATCCACATGCAGCACAAGTTGCGCATGTCTCCGGACGAGGTGGTGGCGCGTGCGGTGCAGGCGGTGAAGTGGGCACTGGAATATACCGATGATGTCGAATTCTCCGCCGAAGATGCGGTACGCTCGGAGATGGATTTTCTGGTGCGCATTTTCGATGAGGTGATCAAGGCGGGTGCGACCACTTTGAATGTGCCGGACACAGTGGGTTACAGCATCCCTGTGTTATGGGGCGAGCGCTTCAAGCAATTGATTGCACGCGTGCCGAACAGTGACAAGGTGATCTGGTCCACCCATTGCCACAACGACCTGGGTATGGCTTCGGCGAACTCGCTGGCGGCGGTGATGAACGGTGCACGCCAGGTCGAATGCACCATCAACGGCTTGGGCGAGCGTGCGGGTAATGCCGCACTGGAGGAGGTGGTGATGGCGGTCAAGACGCGCCGCGACATCTTTACCTGCGACACAACCATCGACACCACACAGATCGTGCCGACCTCAAAATTGATTTCCAGCATCACTGGTTATCCGGTGCAGCCAAACAAGTCCATTGTCGGTGCCAATGCCTTCGCGCACGAGTCCGGCATCCACCAGGACGGCGTGCTCAAGCACCGCGAGACCTACGAGATCATGCGTGCCGAGGATGTCGGTTGGGGCGCGAACAAGATGGTGATGGGCAAGCACTCCGGACGTGCCGCGTTCCGCGCGCGCTTGCAGGAGCTGGGCATCGTGTTGGACGGGGAGGATGCGGTGAACGCGGCCTTTGCACGCTTCAAGGACTTGGCCGACAAGAAACACGAGATATTCGACGAAGACTTGCAGTCGCTGGTGAGCGGCGAGGGCGTGGCCCATGTTAACGAACATTTCCGTTTGCTGGCGATGGGCGCACATTCGGAAACCGGGAAATTGCCGGTGGCGCGGGTGGTATTGAGTGTTGACGGCAAGGAGCAACAAGCCGATGCGCAGGGAGGCGGGCCGGTGGATGCGACGTTCAAGGCCATCGAGATGATCGCGCACAGCGGCACCGAGTTGCTGCTGTATTCGGTCAATAATATTACCAGCGGCACCGACGCGCAGGGCGAAGTGACGGTGCGGCTGGCCAAGGGCGGGCGCGTTGTGAACGGGCAGGGCGCAGATACAGATATCGTGACTGCTTCCGCTATGGCTTATCTGAACGCGCTGAACAAGATCCAGGCTGGGCTGCCGCGCTCGCATCCGCAACTTTGAGCCATGGTTTGGAGTCGCCCCTCTGCGTGATGCGCGCGCAACTCCCGTGCGGACAGGATTGACCGGAGTTTTGTCGAGTATCATGCATCCACCTTTGAATCGATCGTGATATGAAACGTTTATTTCAGGATGTGAGGGATGCGCTGCATTTTCTGCGCTTCGTGTTGGTGCGTCTGCGCCAGGACCGGTGTGCGGAAATGGCGGCCAGCCTGACTTTTACTACCCTGCTGTCGCTGGTGCCCTTGCTCACCATCATGCTTACGGTGTTTTCGGCATTCCCGGTGTTTGCCGATTTGTCTGCCAGCCTCAAATCGTTCGTGTTGTCCAACCTGTTGCCGGAAACGGGTGGCCGCCTGATTTCCGGTTACATGGAACAGTTCGCCGAAAGTGCATCGCGTTTGACGGCAGTTGGCATCGCTTTCCTCGGGGTGACCGCGATGTGGATGATGCTGACGATCGACAATGCATTCCATCGCATCTTCCGCGCATCCAGACAGCGCAATCTGTTGCAGCGGGTGCTGGTGTACTGGGCGGTCATCACGCTGGCTCCACTGCTGGTGGGCGCCAGTCTGTCCCTGACTTCCTGGCTGGCGGGGTTGTCGATGGGGCACGGCAGCAAGCAGCTGTCGTCGTTTGATGTCGGTATTCTCAAGTTGTTTTCCGTGTCGCTGACCAGTGTTGCCTTTACCCTGTTGTTCAGAGTGGTACCAAATCGCTACGTGCCCATGTTGCATGCCCTGATCGGTGGCGTGGTGGCGGCAATCGCGTTCGAATTGATGAATCGCGTCTTCGCTTACTACATCACCCAATTCCCGACGTACAAGTTGATTTATGGTGCATTTTCCAGTCTGCCGATCTTCCTGTTGTGGATATATCTTTCATGGCTGGTGCTATTGATCGGCGCACTCATTGCGGCCGCCATTCCGCACTGGCGCAGCAGCCATGCCCTGAAAATCGATCAGGCGACACGTCTCTATTTTGCGTTGCGTATCCTGAAGGAGATGGATGCCGGAATGCAGAGTGGAGAAGTGCAGAGTCTGCCCAGTCTTTCGCGCCAGCTGCGTATTGGCTACGAAGAAGTGGAAAACATCATGACTCAACTGACCAAGGCCAGGATCGTCGGCAAACTGTCCGAATCGGGTTGGGGATTGGTACGGGTACCGGATCAAGTCAAGACTTCCGAGTTGACGCGTTTGTTCCTGCTGGATGTGGGGGCTTTACCCAAACAGCAGGGGGACGAGGATGTGCGGCAATGGTTTGCCGCGATGGGGAAATGTGTCGAAGCAGCACAAGGGCAGACGCTGCGTGATATTTGGAAACACGAGTGAGGTTGCCTGTTCACCCCTTTTCGGCTTTAATGCGCGCCCTTTGCCGGGGGCGTGGTAACAGACATCAGGAGATAAAATGAAGTTATTGGAAAGATTGTTCGAAGGGGCATTATGGAATAGCCGCTTTGTCGTATTGTCTGCCGTCATCGGCAGTATGCTGGCCGGGTTTGCCATCTTCTACATGGCGACGGTCGATGTCGTTTACCTGTTTCAACACGCCATGCATTATGCCGATGCATCAATGAGCGAAGAAATGCGCAAGACCCTGCATGACAGCACGGTGTCGCACATCGTCGAAGTGGTGGATGGCTATTTGCTGGCGACGGTGATGCTGATCTTCTCGCTGGGTTTGTACGAACTGTTCATTAGCGATATCGATCAGGCGCATGGCAGCAAAACCGCCAGCCGTATCATGGTGATCAACTCGCTGGATGATCTGAAATCCAAGCTGGCCAAAGTGATTCTGATGATTCTGATCGTCACCCTGTTTGAACAGGCGATTACCATGCCTATTACTACACCGCTCGACCTGGTCTATCTGGGGGCGAGTATCGCGCTGGTCGCCTTGGCGCTGTACTGGACCCATGCCTCGGACGGAACCCCGTCAACAGATGGCAAGGATGCGCATTGATGCGCTCGTATGCGCTGGCGTTGCTGCTGTTGCTTGGCGCGACCGGGGTGAATGCGCAGTCCTTTGTGTTCCAGGATATGCAAGGCCAGACGCAACGTTTGGCCGATTATCGCGGCAAATGGGTGCTGGTTAATTTCTGGGCGACCTGGTGCCCGCCTTGCCTGGAGGAGATCCCCGATCTGGTCGACCTGCATCGGATACACAGCAAAAAGGATCTGGTGGTGATTGGCGTTGCACTCGACTCGAGCGAAAAATCAGTGCGCAAGTTCGTCAATCGCTTCAGGATGAATTATCCCATCGTACTGGGTGATTATGCGCTGGCGGCGCAGGTGGGCGAGGTGGAAGTGTTGCCCACGACCTATCTTTATAATCCTCAAGGCGAACTCGTCAGCTATCAGCAGGGGATGATTACACGTGACAGCGTCGAGTCATATATCAAGCGCACCAAACCCTGAAAACCGGGGTCAACTCCGGCTGGCAGGTTTCCACTTTTTTTGCCAGATGGCATGTACCCTTTGCGGATATTTGGCTTTGCCCAAGCTGCCGTTGTAGCGTCCCAGTGCCCGATGGATATTGCCTTTTTCAAGGTCCAGGTAGTGACGCAGGATAGTGCAGCCGTAGCGCAGGTTCATACGTAAATGAAACAGGTTGTGTTCAGGCACACCGATGGACCGGGTCCAGAACGGCATCACCTGCATGTAGCCGCGTGCACCTGCTTTTGAGACTGCGTATTTGCGGAAGCCGCTTTCCACCTCGATCAGAGCCAGCACCAGATGCGGATCAAGCCCGGCGCGGGTCGCCTCATAATGTACGGTACTGAGGAATTCGACTCGCGCGGCTCGGTTAGGCATTCGTGACTGCAGGCGTTGCGACATCTCGTTCAGCCATTTGTTAGCTTCCTGGCGATTGGCGAAAGCCAGCTTGGGAGCCGCCTGATCGGCCACGCTACGATGCAGCACGGCACGCACACTGGCGGAAAGTGCTTCCTCGCGTTGCGCTCCGGCTTGGGCGGGGACGGCGAAACACAAACAAACAGCGAGGAGAGAGCAGGGAATAAGGAGTGAGGTAAAAGCGGATCGGCGGACTCCGCTTGATTCCCGATTCTCGCTCCCGGATTCTGGAGTCCTTGTTTTCATAGTTTCGATTGTACGAGCTTTGCAATATCTTGCAAGGCAACGGCATGTGCCGCCGCATCACGGCGACCCTGATATTCGGCATTGCCTTCCTTCAGGCTGCGCTCGCCGAGGGTGATGCGATGCGGGATGCCGATCAGTTCGAGATCGGCAAACATGACACCGGGTCGCTCGTCGCGGTCATCCAGCAGCACTTCAATGCCAAGGGCAGCCAGTTCGCTGTAGAGCGCATCGGCGGCGGTACGCACCGCCTCACTTTTCTTGTAGCCGATGGGTGCGATGGCAACCTGAAACGGCGCGATGCCGGCAGGCAAGGTGATGCCGCGCTCGTCGTTATTTTGCTCGATGGCTGCCGCCACGATACGTGACACGCCGATTCCGTAACATCCCATCTCCATAATCTGCGCTTTGCCGCTCTCGTCCAGGAAAGTGGCTTGCAGCGCTTCCGAATATTTGGTGCGCAACTGGAAGATGTGCCCCACTTCAATGCCACGGCAGAGTTCGAGTGTGCCGTGGCCATCGGGTGAGGGGTCGCCCGTGACCACATTGCGAATATCGGCAATCAGGTCGGGTTCGGGCAAATCGCGACCCCAGTTGATGCCGGCAGTATGAAACTTGGGCTGATTGCTGCCCGCCACGAAGTCGCTCATCAGTGCGACGGCGCGATCCGCAATCACGCGTGTCTGCTCACGCGCAATGCCGACTGGCCCGAGGAAGCCGGGTGGGCAATTGAAAAAGGTGCGTATCTCGTCTTCGCGCGCAAAGCGGAAATCTGCCATGTCGGGCAACTTGCTGACTTTGACTTCGTTCAAACTATGGTCGCCGCGCAGCAGCAGGATGACCAGTTGTTCACCCGCAATGAGCGCGAGCAGTTTGACTGTGCGTTGCAAGGGGATATCGAGCAGGGCGGCAACATCTTCACAGGTGGTCTGGCTGGGGGTGGCGACATTGTGCATTGGTTCGCGCGCCGCTTCCCGTGCCATTGCAGGCGCGATTGCCTCCGCCAGTTCGACATTGGCGGCGTAATCCGAATCGGGACAGAACGCGAGGCCATCCTCGCCAGAATCAGCCAGAACGTGGAATTCGTGCGAGCCGCTGCCGCCAATCGCGCCGGTATCCGCCGCCACCGCGCGGAATTGCAAGCCGAGGCGGGTGAAGATGCGACTATAGGTGTCGTACATCGTCTGGTAAGTCTGTTGCAGGCTGTCGAAATCAGCGTGGAAAGAATAGGCGTCCTTCATCATGAACTCGCGCGCACGCATGATGCCGAAACGCGGTCGTACCTCATCGCGGAATTTGGTCTGGATCTGGTAAAAGTTGAGCGGCAACTGGCGATAGCTCTTGATCTCGCGGCGCGCGATGTCGGTGATAACTTCTTCGTGGGTTGGGCCGAAGCAGAACAGGTTGTTGTGCCGATCCCTGATTTTCAGCATTTGCGGGCCGAACACTTCCCAGCGTCCGCTTTCCTGCCACAGCTCGGCGGGTTGCACCGCCGGCATTAGCAACTCCAATCCGCCGCTGCGGTCCATTTCCTCGCGCACCACCCGTTCTATCTTTCGCAGTACGCGCAGGCCGAGCGGCATCCAGGTGTAGAGGCCACTGGCCAGACGTTTAATATAGCCAGCGCGCAGCATCAGGCGGTGACTGACTAATTCGGCTTCGGCCGGGGCTTCCTTGAGGGTAGAAATAAAAAATTGCGAAACGCGCATGTTCGGTGCTCATTGTGCCGATTGAAGGACGCAATTCTACTGTAAGACTGGCCTTCCGTCTTTCCACCCGGGACGAAATGTGGAACAATCCATGCCGTTAAAAATGGATGGGGCGAAATATGATAGACCGAGAAGGTTATCGCCCGAATGTCGGCATCGTTCTGGCCAACACAAAGAATCAGGTATTTTGGGGCAAGCGTGTCAGGCAGGACGCGTGGCAGTTTCCGCAGGGCGGGATACAGCACGGCGAAACGCCGGAGCAGGCCATGTACCGCGAACTATACGAAGAAGTTGGTTTGAACGCTTGTCACATTGAGATTCTGGGGCGTACCCGCGATTGGATGCGTTACGATGTTCCACAGAGTTGGGGCAAGCGCGAGTCACGCTCGCATTTCAAGGGGCAAAAGCAAATATGGTTTCTGTTGCGCCTGACCGGGCGCGATTGTGATGTCTGTTTGCGCGCATCGGAACATCCTGAATTTGATGCATGGCGCTGGAATGATTACTGGGTGGAACTGGACTCGGTGATTGAATTCAAGCGCGAGGTGTATCGGATGGCTTTGAACGAATTGGTGCGTTATCTGCCTGCCTTGCATGGGCAGCATGTGCAATTGCATCACCCATGCAGCGAATATCAGTTGAATATCAATCAGGAGAAAACATGATTACCGAATACAGCATTTTGGCATCCGCGCCACTGAAAACATGCTCATCATTCGTGCGGCCGTCGCAGTCCCTGCCGCCGCGTATCAAATTGAGCAGTCCTGCAACAGATGCGATGACGGATCTGACCAAGGTGACGGCGGTCAGCGTGCGTGCCGCGACTTCGATGGATAAGGCCAATGCCAAGATGATCAAATATGGCGTGCGTCTGTTGTTGGTGCTGGATGACGATGAGCAGGTGGCCGGCATCATCACTGCCACGGATGTGCTGGGGGAAAAACCCATGCGTTTCTTGCAGCAGATGGGCGGTACCCATACGGACATTCTGGTGCGTGACATCATGACACCGCAGTCCGAATTGGAGGTGCTTGATATCGAGGATGTCAAAAACGCAAAGATTGGCTCAATCGTGGCGACCTTGAAGAAGTCACATCGCCAGCATGGATTGGTGGCCACCACCATGCCGGATGGTTGTCAGCTGGTGTGCGGCATATTTTCCGCCACCCAGATCGGGCGCCAGCTCGGTGCGCAGGCGCAAAGTTTTGAGATTGCGCATACTTTTGCCGAGATCGAGGCTGCGATTGCACGCGGTTAAAAATATACGGACGCAGGCTGCACATACCACCCGACTCACCAGATGGAGACGATTTATATGAGGTTATTCCGTTTCGTTTTTGCACCGTTGGCTCTGGTATTTGTTTTTACCGGCTGTGCCAGCACCACTTTTGAGCCTGGTAATGAACTGCATGTCCGTTTGCCGGATAAACCGTCACCCGGTGCGCGCGAGCAGAAATATCCGGTAACAGTGCGCGTTGCACCCTACACCGATGGTCGTAGCGGGGTCGACCCGCGCCAGATCGGTATCTCGACAACGCGTATCCTGGGATTGTTCGGCAAGCAGATTATGCTGGATCGTGAAGTTGCCAATCTGGTGGGCGAGGTCATGCAAAAACAGCTGGGAGATACCGGTTTCCAGGTGCTGGCACCCGATACGAAAAATGCCCAGTTCCAACTTAACGGATCGATCAAGACCTTGAGCATCGATATCAAGGAGCGCGACTATATGAACATCGTCATCGAATCGACCCTGACCGAAGTTGCCAGTGGCAAGGTGATCTGGTCTGGCATGGTGGCGGAAAAGAAGGATCGTTTTGCCGGCACCTCCGGCAACAGCAAGCAGGATGTGGCCGATTTTCTGCGTCACGGATTGCAGGTCGTTTCTGCCAAGACCAGCGAGTCTCTGCTGTCGGTGCTGATGGCGACCCGCCCCGATTTATTCGGGCTGAATGCTGCGGTCAAGCTGGTGCCGGGGGTGACGGTTCATTCCACTGCCATGCCGACCGCTCCTGTGCCTCTCGCAGCCGCTTCAGCAGCAGCAAAGGGGGTGCTGCTGCTGAAATCCATTCCACCGCGAGCCAAAATCTATGTGGATGACGTCTATTACGGATTGACTCCGCTGCGCATTGATCTGGTGCCGGGCATCTATCCGGTGCGGGTGGAGCTGGATGGCTATCAGCCCGTTGCGGAAAAAGTGTCGGTACGCAGTAAAGATGACACCGAGTTGGAGATGAAGCTGCGCAAGTAATGTTGCTCGATGGACAACAAAAAGCCGCGCGATGCGCTAGCCGTTCAGTTAAGGTGTTGGGAAATTAGTAGTTGGGCGTAGAATCCCCTTATGTCTTTTGACGTAAGGGGATTTTTCTTTGAGGGCTCCGCCGCTGATCAAGCCGACTCGCATTCCTGCCGAGGTAGATGGCATTCAGGTCAACTATTGCAAGAATCCAGCCTGTCAAAACTTTGGCGTTCCTGCTCTCAATAGACCGGGATCTAGCAAAACCAAAGATGGGTATGTTTCTAGTCATGCGAATATTGGGACTCCAGTATTGCAATGCAAATATTGCAAGGAAAATCCACCCATAAAAAGCAACATCGCTATTTCGGAAGAATTGAATCGCCTACTAGCTGATCTGACTCCTGCATCAACCCCATCTTGTCCAGATGCGCAATGCGCGAACCATGCAATTCCGGTGGATGCAGGCAAGGGACACTACCAATCTTTCGGGCTGACGCCTTCAGGTTCAAAACGTTACCTGTGCAAGGCATGCAAGAAAACTTTCGCCGTTTCCTCCAAGTCCACTCTGCGTCAGCGCCAATCTGACAAGAACCAGTTGATTTTTTCGTTGCTGATGAATAAATCCCCATTTCGGCGCATCTGCGAAGTGGCCGATATCCATCCTGAAACCTTGTATCAACGAATCGATTTCTTTCACAAGCAATGCAAAGCATTTGTAGCGGCCTACGAGCGGCCGCTCCTAGAAGGTAAGACGATTCCTCGCCTTTATATCGCGGTAGATCGGCAGGACTACACGGTGAACTGGTCGAACCAGCACGATAAGCGGAACGTCATCATGCATGCCGTTGGTAGTGCCGATCATGGCAGCGGATATGTGTTCGGTATGCATTTGGACTTTGATCCTTCCATTGATCCCGCTCATATTGAGGCAGACGCAGTTGCACATAATGACCACGCCACTAGCTATCCATTTCGTCGTTATGCACGGCTATGGAGCGCCATACGGCGAGCCATGGGTGGCCATTATTCTGGAATTGAAAGCAGTAATTCACCTGGGGTTCGTTCTACATCCACGCCGTTGTCTGTGGTGGTGTATGTGAGGTAACAATTAGATCGCGGGTTAGACAGCACAGCAGGATTCAAGACCGCGTACACATCTCCTGGGCATCGTGCTGATACAGTTACTAGCCCAGGATGACCTTCTCGATGCAATCTTCCACCTATCTGTTGCGTAATTGTGTAGTCATTGGCGCTGACCAGCATTGGATGCTGGGTGACAGAACCGCGTAGATCAATCAGTGCAGCATCGCATCGTACAAGATGCACACGACGTTCTATTTTTATTCCAGCGGCGGTAAACCCTGCATCAGCCAATAGGCTATTACGCCAGTGATATACCGTCTCATGAATGGTTGTATCGATTGAATCTGAGCCATACCACACACCAAATGAGCCGTCTGAATAACGACTGCGTGACCATTCTCTAAATGGAAATCCAATCGCCTCGTCCCAAGCTGCCTCCTCAAATGGGCGGTGGATAATGGGTGTGTGTGAGAGATAGGTGGCAGGCTGAGTTTGAAGCTCCAACTCAATTGCTTGACGCCAATCACTCGGGTCGTTGCTTAGATCATCGTACAAATCTTCCTGACTACGAAGCGATACGATATTGCGATACAGATCACTATGAGTATCTGCAAGCCTAAGCTCGGTAAAGATTGCGTCCATTATTGCCCGCGCATTCTATCCAGATAGCTGCGAACCATCAAAAGCCCAGCGAAACCATAATCCCTGACTACATCGACTGGTGTGCGCCCCTCAAACGCTCTATTTCTCGTGCTCATCCAGCGGTACGCAAGATCGCGATTATGAGGAAACAGTAGACGCAAGTTCTTATGGATCGCCAATAAGTGTCCGGCACGTTCATTTGCGTCACGGCTTGCAGATATAGGCGAACCTTTGCGATACCGCGCAAGTGCCGCCCGGTTGTCTCTGGCCAAACCAAGCATATCGAGTTGGTCTTCCGTATTGATCGCCCAATGCTCAAATAACTGCATCAGCATCTTTGAGACTGCGCCTCGGTCTGGGGTGCCTTGTGTTACTGCTGTTTGTACATTAGCCATATCGCCTCCATGTGTGAAGTATAACGCTTATAGTTATAAATGCAACACATCAAGTCGACGCGCAAAAAATAAGGGAGCCCAAAAGGCCCCCTTATTTACTACTTATAGCACCAACACTTTAACTGAACGGCTAGCGCGATGCGCGGCTTTTTGTTGGGTGGTGCGTTTAGTGTTTGCCGGTGCTGCCGAAGCCGCCACTGCCGCGCTGGCTCATCGGGAATTCTTCCACGATGTTGAATTCCACCTGTGCCACGGGAACCACTACCAGTTGCGCAATCCGTTCCAGCGGCATCAGTTCGAACGGATGCTGTCCGCGGTTCCAGACTGAAATAAATATCTGTCCCTGATAGTCGGAGTCGATCAAGCCGACCAGATTGCCCAGCACAATGCCGTGTTTGTGGCCGAGACCGGAACGCGGCAGAATCATTGCCGCGAAATTCGGGTTGTTCAGATGCAGGGCAATGCCGCTGGGAACCAATTCACATTGTCCGGGGCGGATGGTCATGCAACTATCGATGCAGGCGCGCAGATCAATCCCGGCCGAGCCGGGTGTGGCATAGGCGGGCGGGTGATCGTGCAGCCGCGGATCGAGTACCTTGACATCCACTTTCTTCATTTTCCTTTTCCTTTCCTGAAAAGCGTGACGATATGTTGCAGTAGTGCGCGCGCTACGGTGAGTTTGTCCGCATGCGGGAGGTGGTGTTCACCCGCAGCGTCGAACAGCAGCAATTCGTTGTTGTCGCTGCCGATGGCGTTCTGTGCCAGATTGGCGGCCAGCAGGGGGATGTTCTTTTTCTTGCGTTTGGTTGCGGCATGCTCGCGCAGTTTTTCGCTCTCTGCGGCGAAGCCGACGCAGAACGGCGGATGGGGCAGGGCGGCGACGTAAGCCAGAATATCCGGGTTGGGGACGAGTTGCAGCGTCAGCGCGGTATCATTTTTCTTGATCTTTTGCGCGCTTGCTTGTGTCACGCGGTAATCGGCAACCGCCGCCACGCTGATGAACATATCGGCCTGTACCACCTGTTGCTTGACCGCCTCGAACATTTCTGCGGCGCTGACCACGTTCAGCACGCGCACCCCGTGCGGCGGGGCCAGTGTGACCGGACCCGAAACGAGTGTGACGTCGGCACCCATCTCCAGTGCCGCCTGTGCCACGGCATAGCCCATCTTGCCGCTGCTGCGATTAGTGATACCGCGCACCGCATCGATCGCCTCATAAGTCGGCCCGGCGGTGATGAGTATTTTTACGCCCCGCAGGTTTTGCGGGTTCTGTAGGTCGGACTCCAGTTCGACAGGCTCGCGTGTCCGTCCAATATTCAGGAAAGCAAGAATATCCTGTACCAGATCAGCCGCTTCCCGCATCCGTCCCATGCCCTCCTCGCCGCATGCCTGCACGCCGCTGTCCGGTCCGAGCAGGGTTACGCCATCAGCCGCCAGTTGTTGCACATTGCGCCGTGTGGCGGCGTTCGACCACATCTGCTTGTTCATTGCCGGTGCAACCAACAGTGGACAATCGCGTGCCAGGCAAAGCGTGGAGAGCAGATCGTCGGCTTGGCCGTTTGCCAGTTTGGAGATGAAATCGGCGGTGGCTGGCGCGATCACGATGGCATCGGCGCTGCGGCTGGACTGGATATGCGCCATACCCTGCGCATCCTGCCATTGGTCGAGTAACACCGGACGTCCGGTCAGCGCCTGCAGAGTGGCGGGCGTAATGAAATGCGTTCCCGCTTCCGTCATTGCCGCTTGCACCTCGATGCCTTGCTTCAGCAGCAGACGCGCCAACTCCGCCGCCTTGTAGGCCGCGATGCCGCCGGTGATGCCGAGCACGATGCGTGTGGGGGATTTCATGGCGCGCATCTTAACAAGAAAAACGCCTCAGGGCTGACAGTGCGGGCAGTAGAAGCTGGCGCGCTGTCCCTGCACGATGCGTTTGATCGGGTTTCCGCAGCGGCGGCAGGGTTCGCCGGTACGGCCATAGACGAAATAATGCTGCTGAAAGTAACCGCGGGAACCATCGCTGTGGATAAAGTCGCGCAGACTGCTGCCGCCTTGCCGGATCGCCTCGCGCAGCACTTCGCGTACGGTGCACACCAGCCTTGCACTGCGCGAGCGGGTCAGTCTGTGCGCGGCCAGTTGTGGCCGGATGCCGGCATGGAACAGCGATTCGTTGGCGTAGATGTTGCCCACGCCAACCACCAGATGATTGTCCATCAGTGCCAGCTTGACCGCTGCGCTGCGGCTGCGTGTGGCCTGATACAGATAATCCGCATCGAACTTTTCTCCCAGCGGTTCCGGCCCCAGACTTGCCAACAGGGGATGTTCGGCTATCTGGCCGGTGTGCCACAGCACCGCACCGAAGCGGCGTGGATCGCGCAGACGCAGCAGATACTCATCGTTCAGCAGGAGGTCGAAGTGATCATGTTTCTCCGGCGGTGTCCCTTGCGGCAGGACGCGCAAACTGCCGCTCATACCCAGATGCAGGATGAGCGTACCACGATCAAAACCGATGAGCAGATACTTGGCGCGGCGCTGCAAGGTGCGCACGGCTTGTCCGTGCAATAGTTCGGGCAGTTCGGCCGGGATCGGCCAGCGCAGGCTGGCGTTGCGGATGATGACATTGCTGACGCACCGATCCTGCAGGTGTGGTGCGATGCCGCGCAGGGTGATTTCGACTTCGGGTAGTTCGGGCATGGCGCGGATTTCAGGGTTGGGAAAGAATAGCTGCGGACAGGCACTGATGTGCACGGATTTTTGTGGCAGAGCTGTCAGCTGTTTCAGTGTTTTCCATCCATGGCTGGCGCTACCGTCTGCGCCACCACAGCCAGCCGCCAATTGTGATGAGTAGCAGGGGGCACAGGATTAGCAGAATGATGCTCGTGGCCGTGAGCTGGCGCCCGCTCAAGATGAGTTTGCCGTCTTCGGCTTTCGGTGGGACGAGACTGATGAGACGCTCCTCGCCGGCCAGCCAATTGAGTATGTTGACACCGAGATCAAGATTGCCGCCGTTGCCGGAATATGCATTGGCGAGGAATGAGCCGCTGCCGACCACCACGATGCGCTGCCCGCGTTCGCCCACTTGCCGTTGCAGGGTGAGTGCCAGTGTGACCGGCCCGGCGATGTCGCGTTGTGGATCGAAACGCGCGGTGCGTTGCGGACTGACCCAGCCGTTGAGCGCGCCTTCGACCAGAATGTGTTGCTGCCACTGCGTATCGACTTCCATCTCCAGCGCACGCGCATAGGGGAATACAGTAATCAGGTCGAAATCGCGGGTGACGGGATGTGGCGGATAGCCGGTGCCCAGTGTCCAGTCGCGCGGGGCGCTCATCTCCTGCGCGGCGGGATCGATCACCACGCCGGGTGTCAGCACCAGTCCCAATACTTCTGCCAGTGATTCGAGACCGCGCAGTGGCTCCGCATCCAGCAGCCACAGCAGGTTGCCGCCGCGTTCGACAAAATGATTCAACTTGGTGACTTCGCCCACAAACAGTTTGGTTTGTGGATGCGTTATGACCAGCACGCCAACGTTGTCCGGTACTTCCGGCGCGATGGCAAGATTGAGCGGTGCGATGTGATAGCCATTCTGCTCCAGGCGTTTGCCGAACTCGCCCAGGTCGTGATTGGCCTTGCCATCCAGTTTGCGTTCACCGTGACCGCTGACATACATCAGCATCTGCTGTTTCCCGTGTGCCAACCGCAGCAGGGCGCTGGTCAGGGTCTGCTCATTGAGGGTGGTAATGTGTTCGCGTCGGCCGCCGAATTCCACCACCATCTCGCCATTGCCCCGGATGCCGGAGTGGCGCGTCGCCTCAGGTTGTTTGACCGGATCGACGAAAACGAGGCGGAGGTCGGGCTTGTAGCGCTGGTACAGCGCAATGAATTCATTCACCAGTTTTCGCACATCGCCCTGTTGCGCGTCCAGATCGGTGGCGTACACAGTGATGGTTAACGGCCCCTCCAGTTGCGCCAGCACCTTTACACTGGCGGGGGACAGGCTGTTCAGCGCATTCTGGGTCACATCCCACTGCGCCGGGAAACGTGCGGCAAGGAGGTAGACGCCGATGACCGTTGCCAGCAGCACGAGGAGGGAAAGCAAAGATCGCAACGTTCGGCGATGCATCATCTGCCTTCCTGTTCCCGCTGCAGATGATGGATGGCCAGCAGCAGGAACAAGGTGATGAATAGCGCGAAATAACAGAGGTCAACGCTGCTGACGAGGCCGACATTCAGATTCTGGAAATGCAGATTGGGCGACAGCGCCCGCAGTGCGCCGCTGCCCAGCTCCACCAGCCACAGGCCGAACGAGACAGCGAGTGCAGCAAAGGCGGCGACCACGGGTTGATGCGTGATGGCCGAAAAATACAAGCCCAGTGCCGCGTAGCTGGCGGCCAGCAGCCACGCGCCGAGCAGGTTGCTCGCAATCAGGCCGAGGTCGGCGGACGTACCCAGCAAAAGCGTCAACATCATCAGCCCGCTGGCAGCGATGATGAGCGAGAGCATGGCCAGCAAGCCCAGGAACTTTCCCAGCACGATGTGGGCGGGTGAGATCGGTGCGGCAGCCAGCAGCAGCCAGGTCTGGTTACGTCGTTCTTCGGCGATCAAGCGCATGGTGAACAACGGAACCAGCATAAGCAGTATGACAGCCAGCACATTCGCCAGAGGTGCAGCGATAGCGATGGTGGCACCGGGAGCATTGGCCATCTGCGCCAGTTGTGCCTGCACTTGCAGGTAGTCGTCCAGGCGCGCCAGCCAGAACCAGGCGAGGATGAATTGCAGCAGCGCCAGCATCCACCAGGTTGAAGGCGTGGCGAACAAGCTGCGCAGTTCCTTGTGGGCGAGGATGAGGATCATTGTGGTACGGCCTCCTGTCCCCGCTCCGTGGTCAGTTGCAGGAAGCCTGATTCGATATCACGGTGTTGGCGCAGATCGTCGATGCTGCCGTCAAAGATCAGTTTGCCATCGCGCAGGATCACGGCGCGATCGCACACCTGTTCCACCTCATGCAGCAGGTGGGTGGACAGGATCACGCTGCCGTCGTTGCCCAGAGCGCGGATGAGATCGCGGATTTCGCGGAGTTGTGCCGGATCGAGTCCGACTGTCGGTTCGTCCAGAATCACCACGGGAGGCTGGTGGATGATCGCCTGCGCGATGCCGACACGCTGCTGATAACCTTTGGACAGGGTACCGATGAGCTGGCGACCGTGATCGAGCAGGCCGCAGCGTTGTTTCACACGTTGCAATTGATCTGCCAGACTGGCGGGGGCGACGCGGTGCAGGCGGGCGGCGAAGTACAGATAATCATCCACCCTCATATCACGATACAGCGGCGGTTGTTCCGGCAGATAGCCAAGGCACGATTTAGCCAGGTCCGGGCGTTGTGCCAGGTTGATATCGCAGATTTCGATTGCCCCGTCGCTGGGGGACAGTGCGCCAGCCAGCATTTGCAGCGTGGTGCTCTTGCCGGCACCGTTGTGTCCCAGCAACCCCAGCACCTCGCCGCGTCGCAATGTGAATGACACATCATTCACCGCGCACCGGCTGCCGTGGTAGCGGGTGAGGTGCTGTGCTGAAAGGGTGACCGGGGAAGCCATGGCGGAATGGTAGGCGTTGGTTTTGAGTTGCAGCGAATATAACCTAATATGTCGGCCCGCATCAAAATGCCGGATCAACATGAAATCTACCCTTTTCGCTGCGCTGTTGTTTTCATTGCTGGGTGCTTGCGCCCACGTGCCACAAACAACCAATGTGTCGCCAGTCCCGACTGACGATTCGGTCCAGCCTGCACCGCAGCCGGTGCTGCCGGATGTCGTGTTGACGGATCGGCTGCTGTACGAATTTCTGCTGGGTGATTTTGCCGCCCAACGCGGCAAACCGGAACTGGCCGCCCAGGTTTATCTCGATCTGGCCCGCGCCACCCGTGATCCACGCGTGGCGCGCCGTGCCGCGCAACTGACTTTTGAAGCGCACCAGTATGACCAGTCGCTGGAGGCGTTCCGCCTGTGGCAGCAACTGGAGCCTGACTCCCCGCTGGCGAAACAAATGCTGGTCTCATTGTTGCTGTCCGGTGGCAAGCTGGAGGAGGCGCGTCCGCATGTGACCGAACTGCTTGCATCCGACCCGCAGGGTGCCGGGCGCTCTTTCATCAATCTGTACGGCTTGCTGGTGCGGGTGCCAGACAAAGCAGCAGCGCTTGACTGGATGATCGAGGTGGCACATCCCTACCCGAAAGTGGCAGAAGCGCATTGGGCGCTTGCTCAATCGGCAACTGCGGCAAACAAACTCGAATTGGCGCTGGCTGAAGCGCAGCAGGCGACCGCCTTGCGACCGGAGTGGGATCTGGCCGTGATGCTGCAAGCGCAATTGATGCAACGCACCGAGCCGGAACAGGGCGCAGCGCTGCTGGCACGTCACCTCAAGGCGCATCCCGAGCAGCAAAACGTGCGCCTGTTCCATGCGCGCATGCTGCTGGAACAGAAACAATATGTTCAGGCGCGAGATGAGTTCAGCGCATTATTGCAGCAGCGCCCCGGCAATGCGGAAATTGCTTTCGCCATCGCCATGGTCTCGCTGCAACTGGGTGAACTGGAGCGTGCCGAACAGGAATTGCGCACGGCGCTGGCCGGTACCAGCGGCAAGAAAGACGAGAACACGCTGTATTTCTACCTTGGTCAATTGAATGAGGCCAAACAGGATGAAGCGGCCGCCTTGACACATTACCGGCAGATCAATGGCGGCGAGCGGTACTACGACGCCCAACTGCGGGTGGCCTACTTGTTGAACAAGCAGGGGCAACTGTTGCAAGCGCGCGAGGTGCTGCAAAAGGCCAAAACCGACAACGATGCGCAGCGTGCGCAACTGGTATTGATCGAGGCACAGTTTCTGCGTGAGGGCGGACGGCACGATGAAAGTTTCAAAATTTTGAACCAGGGGTTGGCCAAATTTCCCGAGCACCCGGAGTTGCTGTACCAGGCTGCGCTGACTGCGGACAAACTTAAAAAATACGACACGTTCGAGCAGTTGATCCGCAAGTTGATTCAAGTCGAGCCGAACAATGCGCATGCCTACAATGCACTCGGATACGCCTGGCTGGAACGCAATGTGCGCGTTGCGGAGGCGATGGAGCTGGTGCAGAAAGCCCATGCCTTGTTGCCGGACGATGCCGCCATTCTCGACAGTATGGGCTGGGGTTACTTTCGCCTGAATGATCTGGAGCAGAGCATTATGTTTCTGCGCCGCGCCTTCGCTGCCAATCCTGATCCCGAAATCGCCGCCCACCTGGGCGAGGCGTTGTGGGTGAAAGGGGAGCGCGAGGAGGCACAAACCATCTGGCGCGACAGCGTGCAAACCCATCCCGATAGTGCAGCTTTGCAGGCCGTGATGCGCAAATTCCTGCCGTGATGCGCGCTGCCGTTTTATCCCTGCTGCTTCTGCTGGCGGCCTGCACTACAACACCGGTGCTGGTACAACGTGCGACCGGGGTGGATGCGCCGTTCGCATTCAACGGACGCATCGCCATCCGTCAAGCGTTGCGACGCGACAATGCCAGTGTGCGCTGGATGCATCGTGATGGAACCGATGAGATATTGTTTTTGGCCCCGCTGGGCCAGACTGTTGCCCGTATCACTCGCAACGCACAACGGGTGATGCTGGAAACTGACGGCAAGCAATACATCGCCGATGATGCCGAGACCCTGATGCAGCAGGTGATGGGTTGGCACCTGCCGTTATCCGGCTTGCGCCACTGGGTGACAGGGATGCCGCAACCAGGTGCGCCGTACGAGCGGGAGCTGGATGCGAACGGACAAGTGAGCGTGTTGCAGCAAGAGGGGTGGACCATCCGCTACAGCCGTTATGCGGCCCCCGGTGCGGAGGCGCTGCCACTGCGATTGAGCCTGCAGCGCGAGGGGGTGGAAGTAAGGCTGGTGATCGACGAATGGGAAGTGCAGTGAAGTCACTCAGCTGTCCCGCACCGGCCAAACTCAACCTGTTCCTGCATGTGGTCGGGCGCCGTGCCGATGGTTACCACTTGTTGCAAACCCTGTTTCGCTTCATCGATCTGAACGATACGTTGTACTTCACGCTGCGGGAAGACGGCGAGGTGCACCGTCTGCATGCGCTGGACGGAGTGCCCGCTGAACATGATTTATGTGTGCGTGCCGCACGCCTGCTGCAGCAGGAAACAGGCTGTCGCCTGGGGGCCGATATTGCCTTGGAAAAACGTATTCCGATGGGTGGCGGCCTCGGCGGCGGCAGCTCGGATGCGGCGACCACTTTGCTGGCCCTTAACCGGCTATGGCGACTCGATTTGCCGCGCGCGCGCTTGCAACAAATCGGCTTGATGTTGGGGGCGGATGTACCGGCATTCGTGTTTGGCGACAACGCCTTTGCCGAAGGCGTGGGCGAACAGTTGCATGCGTATGCATTGCCTGATGCCTGGTATGTGGTGCTGTGCCCACAGGTGATGGTGCCGACAGTACAGATATTCAGCCATCCGGAATTGACACGAAATACGATTTCGATGACAATGCGCGCCCTTCCGCAGGGGCAGGATTTTCGGGCAGGACGGATACTCGGTCTGAACAACGATTTGCAGGCCGTGGCATGCGAGTTATATCCGGCAGTGGCGGAACATCTGGCCTGGTTGGCGCGATTCGCGCCGGCGCTGATGAGCGGTTCCGGCGCTTGTGTTTTTGCCGAGTTCACCTCGGAGGCCGAAGCCGACACAGTACGGCGGCAGTTGCCCGATACCATGCGCGGATTCGTCGCGCGGGGCTTGCAGCAGCATCCGCTGAAAGATTTTTGCAGCAACTGAATCGCGCCGAAATGCGCTGTATTCGTAATAGTGAGTTTTTGGGGAGTCGCCAAGTGGTAAGGCACCGGATTTTGATTCCGGCATTCGTAGGTTCGATCCCTACCTCCCCAGCCAGATTCTTCAAGCTTCAACGGGTATTTATGCCCATTTCACTTCAAGGGGTGCCTCAATGTCCGGCGACATGATGGTCTTTACCGGCAATGCCAATCCCAAGCTGGCTGAAAGTGTGGCACGCCATCTGGGTATCCATCTCGGTCGCGCGACGGTCAGTCGCTTCTCTGACGGCGAAGTGATGGTCGAAATCCTTGAACACGTGCGCGGCAAGGATGTGTTCATCCTGCAATCCACCTGTACTCCGACCAATGATAATTTGATGGAGATTATGGTGATGGTCGATGCGCTGCGCCGTGCCTCGGCCGCCCGCATCACCGCAGCCATTCCATATATGGGTTACGCCCGCCAGGATCGTCGCCCGCGTTCGGCGCGGGTGGCAATCACCGCCAAAGTGGTGGCGAATATGCTGACTGGCGTTGGTGTGGATCGGGTGCTGACCATGGATCTGCACTCCGACCAGATCCAGGGCTTTTTCGATATTCCGGTCGATAACGTGTACGCAAGTCCGATTTTGCTGTCGGATGTGTGGCGCCATGATTACCCGAACCTGATTGTGGTGTCGCCGGATGTGGGTGGTGTGGTGCGCGCTCGCGCGTTGGCGAAACAGCTGGATGCGGACCTTGCGATCATCGACAAACGCCGCCCACGGCCGAATGTGGCCAAGGTAATGAATATCATCGGTGAAGTGTCCGGCCGCACTTGCCTCATCATGGATGACATGGTGGATACCGCCAACACCCTGTGCGAAGCGGCGAACGCTTTGAAAGAAAAAGGCGCCAAGCGTGTGCTGGCCTACTGTACCCATGGCGTGCTGTCCGGTCCGGCGATCGAGCGTATCGAGAAGTCAGCCATTGATGAGTTGGTCATAACAGACACGATACCGTTGAGCGAGGCGGCCAGGAACTGCAAACGCATCCGCCAGCTCAGCATCGCCGAATTGATGGCGGAAACGCTGCGCAGGATCAACGCCGACGAGTCGGTCAGCTCCCTGTTCGTGGATTAGGTTTTATGTGGTGACCATGTTGGTTATCACGCAACCCGGAATCTTCTGGTCGCGGAAGATTCTATTTGAAGTGGAGAAGTAAAATGACAGTCGAAATCAGTGCAACCAAGCGTCAAGCGCAAGGAACGGGTGCGAGCCGCCGTCTGCGCAAGGCAAATCGCGTCCCGGGCGTCGTGTATGGCTCGGGCGAGGCGATCATGATCGAACTCGATCACAACACAATTTATTACGCTCTGCGCAAGGAAGTATTCCACGCCTCCATCCTGTCTCTGGATTTGGACGGCAAGAAAGAGCCCGTGCTGCTGCGCGACTTCCAGATGCACTCTTTCCGCCAGCAGGTCCAACACGTCGATTTTCAGCGTGTGGATGCCAAGAAGAAAGTGCACATGCAAGTTCCGCTGCACTTCATCAACGCCGAAATTGCCCCGGGTGTCAAAACCGGAGGCGGCATCATCACGCACGTGTTGACCGACCTGGATATCATTTGTCTGCCGGCTGATCTGCCGACGAGTATCGAAGTTGATCTGGCCGGGTTGGAATTGGGACATTCCATCCACGTCGCTGATGTCAAGCTGCCCAAGGGTTTGGAATTGGCGACTCATCACCATGCCGCCGATGCAGTGGCGACGGTGCAAGTTCCACGCGGCAACGTTGAGGCAGCCGCAGAGGCTGAGGCAGCTGCTGCCGCCTCGGCAGCTTCAGCTGCCGCAGCAGCCCCTGCCGCAGCTCCCGCAGCCAAAAAATAATCTGCTGCAGGAATAACCCGCCATGTCATCGAATGGTGCATGGCGGGTTTTTTCATTATGAGCAAACACATTCAACTGATCGTTGGCCTGGGTAATCCCGGGAAAGAATACGAAGCCACACGCCACAACGCAGGATTCTGGTGGGTGGACGAGTTGGCGCGCGTGCATCACACCAACTTCAAAGCCGACAGCAAGTTCCATGGCATGATCGCAAAAGCGACAGTGCATGGGCATGAGGCGCACTTGCTTAAACCGCAGACCTTCATGAACTTGAGCGGCCGCTCGGTTGGCGCGGTAGCACACTTCTACAAGATCGAGCCAGCGCAGATACTCGTGGTGCATGACGAAATCGATCTGCCGCCGGGCAGCGCAAAACTAAAACTGGGTGGCGGGCCCGGTGGACACAACGGGCTCAAAGACATCATTGCCCATTTGGGCACCAAAGATTTCTGGCGCCTGCGGTTGGGTGTCGGCCATCCCGGCGAGCGGGCAGAGGTGGTTAACTTCGTGCTGAATGCACCGCGCAAGGAAGAGCAGGTATTGATCGATGAAGCATCGCAACGCGCACAGGATGTAGCGCCGCTGATCATCGAAGGCAAAATCGAAGCAGCGATGTTGAAGCTGCATAGCAACTAGGAATTTGGATTTAGGAATTAGGACTTAAGGGATGGCGCAGGTTTTAAATCCCGGCTCCTAAATCCTGTCATTTAGAGGAACAACCATGAGTCTCAAATGCGGTATCGTCGGTCTCCCCAACGTGGGCAAATCCACCCTGTTCAACGCGCTGACCAAGTCGGGCATTGCGGCGGAGAATTATCCCTTTTGCACCATCGAGCCCAACATTGGCATCGTCGAAGTGCCCGATCCGCGCATGGGCGAACTGGCCAGGATCGTCAATCCGCAGCGCATGCAATACGCCATCGTCGAATTCGTCGATATCGCGGGTCTGGTGGCGGGCGCATCCAAAGGTGAAGGTCTGGGTAACCAGTTCCTTGCCAACATTCGCGAGACCGATGCCATCGTCAACGTCGTGCGCTGTTTCGACGACGAGAACGTGGTGCATGTGGCGGGCAAGGTCGATCCTATCTCCGACATCGAAGTCATCCTCACCGAACTGGCGCTGGCCGACCTCGCAGTGGTGGAGCGCACCATTCATCGCGACGGCAAGAAAGCCAAGTCCGGTGACAAGGACGCGCAAAAGTTGGTTGCCTTGCTGGAAAGATTGTTGCCGCATCTGAACGAGGGCAAACCGGCACGTACCTTCGGCTTGAGCGACGACGAAAAGGAGTTGCTCAAGCCACTGTGTCTGCTCACCGTCAAGCCCGCGATGTATGTCGGCAACGTGATGGAAGACGGCTTCGAGAATAATCCACATCTCGATCGTTTGCGCGAACACGCGGCGAAAGAGGGCGCGCCGGTGGTGGCACTGTGCGCCAAGATCGAAGCCGAAATGGCCGATCTTGAAGATGCCGATAAACTTGAATTCCTTGCCGACCTTGGCTTGGATGAACCCGGCTTGAATAAACTAATTCGCACCGGTTATGACCTGCTCGGTCTGCAGACCTACTTCACGGCAGGCGTGAAGGAAGTACGCGCCTGGACCATCCACAAGGGCGACACCGCACCGCAGGCAGCCGGCGTCATTCATACCGACTTCGAAAAAGGCTTCATCCGGGCGCAGACCATTTCCTATGCCGACTTCATCGCCTGCGGCGGGGAGGCGGGTGCGAAAGAAAAAGGCAAGATGCGCGTCGAAGGCAAGGACTACGTCGTGCATGACGGTGACGTGATGAACTTCCTTTTCAACGTCTGACGCCTAGGATTTGTAGTTTTGTTCAAGGTTGACGATAGCAAAAACCGGGGGCTAAAACCCCCGGTTTTTATTATTCTCTGTCTGATTGCTTCGATCGCTATTTCCCCCGCCGCCAGAAAAGTCCCATTAACGGTTTGACGCTGGTGCCGTGGATAAGGATGGAGAGCGTGACGACGATCAACGTCATTTGTATTAATTGCAATGCCAGCGGTTCCGGCAACCCGTGCTGTATGGCATACATCAGGTAGTAGAGCGAGCCGATGCCGCGCACACCGAACCAGCCTGCCATGCCGCGTATGCGCCAGCTAGTGTGAGTGCCCAGCAGGCCGATGATGACGCTGAGCGGGCGCGCAATCACGAACAGGAACAGCGCCAACCACACTGCCTCCAAAGTCCACGAGTTTAAATAAAGTGTGCCCCCGATCAGGAGAACCAGGACAACTTCCGAAAGCCTCTCCAGATGTTCCTTGAAAACCAGTGATCCTTCGCTGACTATTTGCGCCGGCTCCAATTCAGGTGGTGCAATTCCATCTGCGCGTGCGGATCTCTGGGTTTTGCTTCCGTCAAAGGCAACCTGCGCAGCTTTGGCCAGTTTCAGCTCGGTCTGGCGCAGCGCAACGGCGGCAAAAAATACCGCCAGGAATCCCCAGCCGTTAACCATCACGGTCAAACCGTACACGACACCGATCAGCCCGAGCCCGAGGAAGTCGTCCATCAGTTCATGTTGGTGCGGCTTGCTGCGCAGCTTCCATCCAATTCGAGCGAGTGACACGCCCGCAACCACGCCGATGACAATGCCTGCCAGTGTGGCCCACAGCACATCCACCATTAACCAGCTCAATCCAAACTCGCCGAGTTCATGCAGCCCCAGCATTCCCATGCCCAGCATCACAAACGGGAACGCGCTGCCGTCGTTCATGCCCGCCTCGCAGGTCAGGGTGAAGCGTAGCTGGTCATGGTCTCCGGGATGACGGATCTGCACATCGGTGGCCAGCACCGGATCGGTCGGTGCAAGGATCGCGCCCAACAGCACGCCTGCACCCAGGGGTAGACCCAGCACAAAGTAGGCGAAGGCGGCGACGGCCGCGACAGTGATGGCCATGGATGCTGTGGCCAGCAGAATCGGCGCGCGCCAGCGGGTAAAGCTGAACGGCACCGGCATTTTGACGCCGGCAGAAAACAGGGAGATCAATACCGCGACTTCAGTCAGAACTTCGAGCAGCGCTGATTCCTTGAGCGGATTGAAATGAAATAGATTGAGCGCGCTCGGCCCGACCAGCACGCCCACTGCCAGATAGATGATGGCGGAGGTAATCGGTGCGCGCTTGAGAATGGAAACAGTGAGGCCCATGACCAGCAACAGTGCGCCAACAAGGATGAACCATTGGGCATCAGTCATCGGTACGTTCCGGACACACAGCTAACGGCATAACCCGGTGGAACAAGATTTAGCGAGCCAAGGTCGATGTGGCTGGCAATTAGCGGTGTCAATTGGTGACAGTGGCGCTAGTCTTTGCCCTGGCCTCGGTGGTCTTTGTTTTTGTTTCAGCGATCATCATTTCGGTAGTTGTAGTTATAAATCCCGGAAATAGATTCGCCGCGATTATGTGCCCGCGGCAGAAAGCTTCTGTGCCACAGCGCACGTTGACCGCAATTCCCTGTACGCAACAAGGATCGTGCCAGTGGCTGGTCGAATGCAAGCGCACGGAAACGAATCCACCGTTTAACGCCCGGACAACAAAACATGAAAAGTCAGCTAGCGCGTGATCGCCATGTTGATGATCGCGCTGCCCAGCCCCTTTTTGAGGATGGCGTCGGCTTGATTCATGGCGCGCAGGGTGGCGCCGTCCTTGTTCAATGCGTTGCCTTTGATGCGCCATTGCCGGGTGCCGCGAATCCGCTTATTGGCGGTTTCGGACAAGGTGATTTCCAGATTGCCGCGTTGCCAGTACCAACCTTCTTGCAGTCCCAGATCATCCAGCTTCAGGCTGGCCTGCACCACAAATGCAGGGTGTTCGCCGGTATCCAGAATGAAACCGGCTTGTGCCAATGCGCCTGCCACCATTTCCCGCAAACCGTCGGGTGCATCTGCCGCCACGCGCGGCGCGATACTGATCCGTTGCAGCAATTTGCCCAGATCGGACCTGAGTTGGGCGCTGCTCCATTGTGCGGGCAGGCCGCGACCGGTGCTATCCACTACTTGCAGATTATGTTGCAGCACTTCGCGCTCCTGTTGCGCTTCCAGTGCATGGCTGGCGGCGGCGATCTGCATGAACTGGTCGTCTTCCGTGCGCGAGCGTTCGATGTGTTTGCGCGTGGCCTGATCGAGTTCGCCGATTTGCTGGCGCAGACTGGCGGCGGTTTGCAAGCGCGGCAGGACGGCCAGCACGTGGTAGCTGGCATTGGCCGGGTCATGCCATAACTCGGTGATCTGGATGCCGTTGATGATTGTATCGGTACGCGTGCTGATGTGACGCGAGGATTGTTCCTCATATTGCGCCTCACCGGAGGAAGCAGACTTCGAGCGCTGGATGTCCTCGTTGCTCACCACCACCGCCACCTGAAATACTTTGGCGATGTCGGCGCGGGCGCGATCCTTGGCTTCTTCTTGTGTGGTCGCCTGGCCGCGTCCGATCAGGTATTGCCCGCTCGGATATTGGGCACTGTCAGCAGTGACCCAGTCTGGTACGGTCGGCTGGCTGGCACAGCCGGAAAGGAAGACAGGTATCAGTGCACATGCGGCAAAGGTAGACAGTTTCATTTTCATCTCCTGGTGGCTGGATCAATAGGGCATCGAATGCTGGGACAGGTAAGTCTTGCGTGCCGGGCGGATGGTTATTTGCGAATACACCTGTCGGATGAGCAGATTTTCATCTTTCCCCAGCAAGTCCACCGTCACATCATAGCTGCCCGGGGGCAGGCTGAGTCGGGCCATCTGCACGTTGGCGGGAAGTGTCAGCCAGCTGCGGGTATCGGCGCGTTCGGTGGCGACGGCAGCGACGCGCACGAGCAGGGAGCTGATCAGTTGGGCGGCGGCATCATCTCCTCGTTGGCCGGATTTATCCACTGACGTCTGCATCACTCCTTTGGCAATCGCGCGCGCCACGGCACGGGCGGTAATCGCCGGCATGCGTGCAGCCAGACTGGCGCGTGCAATGGCATCTATGTCTTCCACTATCTCGGTATCAGCCTGTTTGCCGGAGACACTGATGCGGGCGCGCGCAACCCGGCTGGGGCGCGATTCGTAATAGGGCAGAGCGATGTTGAGCAGTATGGGCTGAACAGTTGCTGTCGTGTTCGTATGCTTGGCGTGTTTGGAGGCATCCACTGTGACCGCCGGTGGGGGAGCCCAAGTGCCGATGACTTTCTCGCGTTTGATGGGGGCCAGACCATTATTCAGGATGAAGACCAGTTCGCCTTCGGTTGTGGTCCCCGCCGTCGTTTCCCGTGTCGGGGCAATCCCGAATTCCTGTTGGTAACGGGCCAGTTCGTCGGTCAGCCCCTGGTGTAGTGCCAGTCGCAGCAGATCAGACTGGAGCGTCATCGGGATATCCACGGAAAAATGGGACTGGTTTTTCTTGTAGGCTTCGTAAGCTTTGCGGTAGGCAATCATGGCATCGCTTGATTCACCCAGTTCATCATAGATCATCCCGGTGAGCTGGCGTGACAGCGCATCTTCGGTGAATTTGCTATCGGGCAGCTTCTCCGCGATTTCGCGCAGCTTGAGATCAATCTGCAATGCCTCGACCCGCGCATCATCGGGTTGTCCCAGTTCCAGATAATTGAGTGCCATGTACAGATGTACCAGCACCTGTTCGTAATCATCTCCCGCGTAGCTGACCGTTGCATCGTTGACCATGAAGGATAGCGCATGTTCGCTGATGCTGGCGGCATACAACCGCTCCATCTCCTGCTTGGCGGCCTCCAGCGATTCATTGGAAGCCACAAAATCATGTTTCATGCGCTGCACCATGCCTTTGTTGAGCAGATACAACACGCGATCTTTTGCATCCTTGGACTGAGTTTCCAGCGTTTTTAACGCCTCATCGTAGCGCTGTTTTTCCAACTGCTGTTCGATGATCGCGAACGAATTGCTGTAAGTCGCGCAGCCGTTCAATATCAGCACGCAGATCAGGGCGGACAGCCAGATGAAAACCCTGCCAATATATTTCGGCAGGCATTCCATCCCGCCGCACAAGCGTGGGGTGGACATGGTGAATCGCGTCATCGGGCTGCTAGAAATTCAGCTTGCTGCGCTCCACCAGTTTCTTGATCTTCTTCTGTCCCACCCATACCTTGCGGTTGTCGGCCATGCTGATGAGAGTCAGATCCACCTGGTAGTAACGTAATTGCGTCTTACCGGAGGCGTCAATAATGGTATTGATCGTGCCTTTCAGCATGAAATCTGCGCCTTGCTCTTCGCCCATCACCTTGCGTGTGGCCTCGCTCGCATTCAGATCCTGGTCTTTGCGCTCATCGCGAACTTCCTTGCGCTCGGTGGACGATGCGACAAACTGCACACGGCCGGAATTGATCAGGGAGCGTTCCAGATCCGCGACGAAGGTGTTGACGTTGATGTGTTCGTGGCTCAGGTTGCGCACCTCGCCCACGATCACCGCTGGTTGCCGCTTCTGGCTGCGTGTGAATTCATCTAGCCAGACGCGGTTCAACACATCTTGCATCATCTCCGCCGACACCAGTTGCGAATCCGTGTCGTTCCACGCGCCGCTCAGGTCGATCTGCTTGTTCACATCCACCCGCTCCACCGAAGTGGCGCAGCCGCTCATTAACCATGCCAGCGTGAGCAGGATGGCGGCGGATTTTGTTGAGAATATGGAACGTTTCATTGTTTCTTCTCCTTGGCAACGCGGTCAAAAATGTTGTCCGCCTGTGTTTCGATATAGCGTTTCAGATCGGTGTTCATGTTCTGTACCCCGTCCAGCGTGCTCTTGACCTGCTTCATATCCAGTTCGGCGATGGAGTAGATGACATTGGTTCTTGGGTCGCGCCATGAACCGATGATGCGGGCGCCGGTCAGATTGACCTTGCTCAAACTGCTGATCTGGCGTGACACCGATTCTTCCGCGACGGCCACACCGCCGGACTTGGCGGCAGACATATAGTCGCTGCTCACCACATCCATGTATGACGACAACACTCGCGCCACCTCGGAACGCGCCCGGTCGTCGGCGACCGATTTCTGCAACGACATATCTCCGGCCGGAGAGGCCGAGCCGACTCCGTGGAACAGGCGGCCATCCTTGTTGTTCAGGATGCTGGTGCCCTCGTTGACCCAATCGGGCGCACCTTTGATGCCCAGGTCGCTTTCGACTTTGGTGGTGCTGGAACAGGCCGCGATGATGCCGGCCAAGGCTGCGATAGCCAGTAATCTTGCAACAGCGAGTGATATTTTCATGGCGTTCTCCTGGGTTGGAAAAACAGTTCGGAAGCCGTCGCACTGAATACGTTCGATAGCGGATGGCAACATCATAATGCGAAGCGGCGAAACGCCGCAATTTTTTGCACCGCATAGTGTTACACTGCGCGCCGCAATTTCGTTTCAGTCTAGTCATTGCCGCCGATTCCGGTTCGCAACACCCACCTCATTCAGCCTCAGACTGGCGCTCACACAGGGCGACAGGCCGTTTGTGCCAATAAGAAAGAAAATTATGTCATTTGCATCCCTCGGCTTGTCGGCCGAACTCGTCCGCGCCGTTACCGAGCGTGGTTATACCGAACCTACCCCCATTCAGGCGCAGGCCATCCCCGTCGTACTCAAAGGCGGAGATCTCATGGGCGGCGCGCAGACCGGCACCGGCAAGACTGCCGGCTTCACGCTGCCGCTGTTGCAGCGGCTGATGGAAAAACCCGTCACCGGCAAAGCACCTATCCGTGCGCTGGTGCTGACCCCGACCCGCGAGCTTGCCGCGCAAGTGGAAGAGAGCGTGCGCCTGTACGGAAAATACTTGCCGCTCAAGTCGATGATGATGTTCGGCGGTGTCAATATCAATCCGCAGATCAAGCAACTGCATGGTCGTGTGGATATTCTGGTGGCAACCCCGGGACGCCTGCTCGACCACATGCAGCAGAAGACCGTGGACTTGTCGCGCGTCGAGATTCTGGTGCTGGACGAAGCCGATCGCATGCTGGACATGGGCTTCATCCGCGACATCAAGAAGGTTCTGGCGGTGCTGCCCAAACAGCGCCAGAACCTGCTGTTCTCCGCCACCTTCTCCGACGAGATCAAATTGCTGGCTGATGGCCTGTTGAACAATCCGGCACTGATCGAAGTGGCGCGCCGCA
>JBAZFV010000013.1:0-33717 GCA_041653255.1 Sideroxydans sp.
ATGCGCGGCTGACGCAATCCGAGCTATACGAAATCCTTAACATTATCGAAAAAAGAGTCGAGCAACGGATTCCCGCTGCCTACCTCACCCATCAGGCATTCCTTGGTGATTTCAGTTTCTACGTCGATGACCGCGTCATCGTGCCGCGGTCATTCATCGCAGAACTGCTGCGCGAGCAACTCTTCCCCTGGCTGGAAAATCCGGGTGAAGTCGACAGCGTGCTCGACCTGTGCACCGGTAGCGGCTGTCTCGCCGTTCTCGCCGCGCACGCGTTCCCTTTTGCCAAAATTGACGCGGCCGACCTTTCACCCGATGCGCTGGAAGTCGCCCGACACAACGTGACCGACTACGGCCTGGATGATCGCATCACGCTGATCGAGTCCGACCTGTTCACCCGGCTACAGGGCAAGCGCTACGACCTCATCCTGAGCAACCCGCCTTATGTGGACGCGCCATCTGTCGCTGCACTGCCGGCGGAATACCAGCACGAACCCAAACTGGCACTGGGCAGTGGCACAGACGGTCTGGATGCCACGCGCATCATTCTTGAACAGGCTGCCGAACATCTAAATCCGGGTGGACTACTGCTTGTCGAAATCGGCCACAACCGCGACGCGCTCGAGGCCGCTTACCCGGAACTGCCTTTCACCTGGCTGGAAGTCAGCGCGGGTAGCGAGTTTGTATTTATGCTGCGACGGGAAGAATTTCCGCATGCCGGTTGAGCACTACGAAAATTTCCCGGTTGCTTCCATCCTCATGCCGAAGCGGCTGCGCCAGCCTGTGGCGGCTATCTATCACTTCGCCCGTGCGGCGGACGACATCGCTGATGAGGGTGATTTAGGGGACGCTGAGCGCCTGCGCCAACTCGATGAATTTCGTACCGAGCTCGATTGCATCAACAACGGTGAAAAACCCCACTCTGAACTGTTCTTCTCCCTCTACCACCAGATCACCGCGAACGATCTGCCGCTGCGCCCGTTCTATGACCTGCTGGATGCTTTCTCCCAGGATGTGGTGCAGAAGCGCTATGTCGATTTTGACGAGTTGCAAAACTATTGCCGCCGCTCTGCCAACCCGGTCGGCAACTTGCTGCTGCATCTTTACGGCGAAGCGACACCGGTCAACCTTGCCTACTCGGATGCCATCTGCACTTCGCTGCAACTGATCAATTTTTGGCAGGATGTGGCGAAGGATTGGGCCATCGACCGCGTCTATCTACCACAGGAAGACTTGGCAAAATACAAGGTAAGCGAAACACAAATCGCGGAAGGTTGCGTAAATGAACATTGGCGCACGCTGATGCAGTTCGAAGTACAGCGCGCACGTGCGTTGATGCTATCCGGCAAACCGCTCGGCAGCGTTCTCACCGGCCGCATCGGGCTGGAGATGCGGATGATCATCCAGGGCGGACTGCGCATCCTCGACAAGATCGAATCGGCCGACTATGACGTGTTCAACCGTCGTCCCGTTCTGCGTCCGTTCGACTGGGTTATCATGCTGGCGAAATCTGCGCCTTTCTGAATATTCATGAATCCGAACCAATACTGTGCTGACAAAGCCAGACAAAGCGGCTCCAGCTTCACCCTGAGTTTTCGCTTCCTGCCACAAGACAAGCGGCGTGCGATGACTGCGCTGTACGCCTTTTGCCGTGAGGTGGATGATGTGGTGGATGAATGCTCCGATGCCAACGTTGCACGCACCACACTCAACTGGTGGCGCAACGAAGTTGCCGCGATCTATGGCGGCACACCACAACATCCCGTGTGCCAGGCGCTGGCTTCCCTCGTCAAGCAGTCCAACCTGCCGCAGGAACACCTGCTGGAGATCATCGACGGCATGGAGATGGATCTCGACCAGCCGCGCTACGCCGATTTCAAATCGCTGCAACTGTATTGCTACCGCGTCGCTTCAGTGGTTGGTCTGCTGTCGGCCGAAATCTTCGGCTATACCGACCGCCAGACCCTGAAATACGCGCATGACCTCGGCATCGCCTTTCAGCTCACCAACATCATCCGCGACGTGGGCGAGGATGCACGGCGCAACCGCATCTATCTGCCTATGGATGAGCTCGAACAGTTTGGCGTGACGGCGGCAGACATTCTTAATGCACGCGAAACCGAGAACTTCCACAAGCTGATGGCATTTCAGATCGAACGCGCGCGACGCTACTACCGGCAGGCATTCGAGCATCTTCCCGCCGTTGATCGCAAAGCGCAGCGTAGTGGCCTCATCATGGCAGCGGTCTACCAGGCCGTGCTGGACGAAGTGGAACGCAGCGGCTGCCGCGTACTCAAGGAACGCGTGTCGCTGACACCAACTTACAAATTGTGGCTCGCATTGAAGGCATGGTTCAGAAATTGAGTGTCGGGATCATCGGCGGCGGCTATGCCGGCATGGCGGCGGCGGTGGAACTTGCTGCACGCGGCATCCCGGTCACGGTATTCGAAAGCGCGCAACAACTCGGTGGGCGGGCACGCGGTGTGTTGCACAACGGTATCCAACTCGACAACGGCCAGCACCTGCTGCTCGGCTGCTACCACGAGACACTGCGCCTGATCGAACTGATCGGCGGCGATATCAAACAAGATTTCCTGCGCCTGCCTCTGCAGCTCGATCTGCATGGTCATTTCTCGCTCAAGGCACCGTATCTGCCAGCTCCGTTTCACCTGCTGCTCGCACTGCTCAATGCCCATGGCCTGAGCTGGCGCGAGCGCATCAGGGCCGCGCGCTTCATGCTGACTCTGCGCAGCATTGGATTCCACCTTTCACACGACACGACAGTCGCTGATCTGCTCGCACGCCACGGACAAGATGCCGATCTGACCCTGAAGCTGTGGGAACCGCTCACCCTTGCCGCACTGAATACTCCGATCCAAAAGGCCTCCGCCCAAGTGTTGCTCAATGTGTTGCGCGATGCGCTGAACAGAACGCGGGCCGACAGCGACATGCTGCTACCGCGCCTCGACTTCACCGCGCTGTTCCCGCAACGCGCCGCCGGGTTTGTCGAGCAGCGCGGGGGCAAGGTGCATCTTTCCTGCGGCGTGGAAGCCATCCTTGCGCACGACGCCGGGATCGAACTGGTCACCACACAAGGCAGGCACCGTTTCAGCCATGTCGTCTGTGCCGCCGCACCCGGCGGCGCCGAAAAACTGCTGCGTTCGCTGCATGGGTTCGCTGATACCGTGCGCCAGATCGCCGCGCTGGAACAACAACCGATCTACACCATCTACCTGCAATATCCGACCGGGGTGAATCTGCCCCACACAATGATCGGGTTACACCATTGCTACAGCCAATGGTTATTCGACAAAGAACGCATCTCCGGTCAGCACGGCTTGCTTGCCGCTGTCATCAGTGCAGAGGGGATTCATCAGCAATTGAGCCAGGATGAACTCGCGCAAAAAGTGATCACCGAACTGCGAATGGAGTTCGGCATCACACAGCCCCCGCAATGGTACAAGGTCATCGCTGAAAAGCGCGCCACCTTCTGTTGCGCACCCAACCTGCAACGCCCGCCACAACAGACAGCGAATCCCCGGCTGTTGCTGGCAGGCGATTACACTGCGGGAGACTACCCGGCCACACTGGAGGGTGCCGTGATGAGCGGTGTCCGCGCGGCGGCGGCGGTTGACCAAGACAGTCCGCACAGCTTGTGATAACTTGTGCGCCAAATGAAAACCCGACGGAGGTTAATGTGGACGAGTTAGATGCCATCCAGACCAGTCTCGCCAGTTTCACACAACGCCTGGACGAAGTCGCCTCGAATCAATTCAACGAGATTCGTAAGTGCTCCTTCTTCGACCCGATTCCCAGTGAAGTATTGCAATCGATCGCCAAGCTGACTTCGATCAGAACCTTCAAGAACGGGGAAAAGATCACTTCTGAAGGAAATGAGGTAAATGCCTTCTATGTCATCCTGTTCGGCAAGACGAGCGTGCATGTGCGCGACAGCGAGGTTGCGGTGCTCCACAGCGGGGAATGTATCGGTGAAGCTTCGTTCTTTGCCGCCGAGGCGACTTCCCGCTCCGCCACCGTCATCGCCGAAGGCGAAGTGATTGCCGCTGAGATCAAGAAACCAGACATCAAGTCGTTGGCCGGAGAGAAGCTGACTTATATGGACAAAGCCCTGATGAATGCCTTGTTCCGCAAATTGCAACATGCCAATCGCAAGATCGAGGAGTTATTACGCTGACTCCATGAGTATCATCGCTGTCTTCAACCAGAAAGGCGGGGTTGGCAAGACCACCACGGCACTTAATCTGACCGCCGCATTACAGCAGAGCGGCCGCAGCCCTTGTGCCATCGACCTTGACCCGCAAGCACAACTAACCTCGATTGCGCAAATCAGCACACGTTCCGGTGACGATACGCTGCTGTCCATGTTTCAACGCAATCGTCCCTTGCGCGATCTGCTGCAACCGTCACCCTGTGGCTTTTCAATGATTCCATCGCACACCGAACTGGCCAAGGTGGATGTCCTGTTCGGCAAGGGATACAACGTGGTGAACCGGCTGCATACCGCCTTGAGCGGAGAGGAACTCGGAGCCGGTAAGAGTGCCCCGCTGATCATGGATTGCAGTCCGATGATCGGTGTGCTGTCCCTGAATGCGATCTTCGCCTGCGACGGGCTGATCGTACCGATTTCCGCCGACCATCTTTCCCTGCAAGGGGCGCTGCATATCGAGAGAACATTGAATGCGCTGGAGCCCGTACTCAAGCGGCGCGTCAAACGGCGTTACCTGCTCACCCGTTTCGACCGTCGGCGGCGCATGGCATGGGAAGTACTGGAGGGAGCACAGGCACGTTTCGGGGAAGATGTCTGTCGCACCTGTATCGCCGAAAACGTGAGTCTGGCAGAAAGCCCGGCGCTCAACAAAACCGTGTTTGCGCATGCACCCGGCAGTCGCGGTGCACGTGATTACGCGGAACTATTGCAGGAACTGCTGACAGATGGTTTTATCGAATGAACATAAATACGGCAATTAGCCGCGTGAGGGGAAGTTTTATTTCGAGATCAGCGTAATGATCTCTTCCACCGAGACGGCATGCTGAGGCCGGAGTTCACCCGCCCCCCGCACTTCGCACGCCAATACTTCGCAATGATGGTACATCTGGCGCAGCTTGCGCTCCGCTTCGATCGGGTTGTCCGCACCGATCACCACACTCACGATGTGCTGCCCGTCACGGGTTCGAATCGAGAAATCGAATTTCTGCACGGTACGTTAATTTCCGCTCTGCAGCTTTCGTGCGCGCCGTGCTTCATACAGGCAGATACCGGTGCTGACTGATACATTCAGACTTTCCACACTGCCCGACATCGGAATGCGTGCCAGCTGGTCGCAGGTCTCCCGCGTCAGGCGGCGCATCCCTTCGCCTTCTGCACCGAGTACCAGTGCCAGCGCTCCGGTCTGCCTGGTTTCGTACAACTCGTTCTCCGCCTCACCATCCATGCCGACCACCCAGATGTCGCGTTCTTTCAGTTCGCGCAGAGTGCGCGCCAGATTGGTGACGGTGATATAGGGCACGGTCTGCGCCGCGCCGCAGGCAACTTTTTCCACGGTGGCATTAATGCCCACCGCACGATCCTTCGGTGCAATCACCGCATGCACGCCAAACGCATCGGCACTGCGCAGGCAGGCACCCAGATTGTGCGGATCCTGCACTCCATCGAGCACCAACAGCAATGCCGGTTCGGTCAAAGTATCCAGCACATCGTCCAGATGCTGCACTTTCTGCGCCGCATCAACCCGCGCCGCCACGCCCTGATGACGGGTGTTGCCGGCCATACCATCCAGCCGTTTGCCATCCACATGAATAATGCGCACTCCGTTGCTTTCGGCAAGCCTGAGCAGGTCGCGCGCGCGCGGATCCTTGCGCTGCGGATCGACAAACAGCTCCAGCACGCTGTCGGCATTCTGGCGAATGCGCGCAGTAACCGCGTGAAAACCGTGAATGATACGGGACTCAGCCATGACGTTTGCCGGTCTTGCCGGATTTACTGCCTGCTTTGGTTTTCTTTGGTGCCGAATTACCCCATGCGCCCGTGTCAGGCATCACCGCTTGCAGCTCACTTTCCAGCACAAAATCGATTTTGGTACTTTCCATATCGACGCGCACCACCTTCACCCGCACACGGTCACCAAGGCGATAACGTTTGCCGCTGCGCTCGCCAAGCATCAGATGCTTGGCCGGATCAAAATGGTAATAGTCGGCGCCCAATTCGGAAACGTGCACCAGACCTTCCACATAGAGATCGTCCAGCGAAACGAACAGGCCAAAACCGGTGACCGACGAGATCGTGCCGTCGAATACGCTGCCCAGATGATCTCGCATAAAGAAACATTTGAGCCATGCCTCGACATCGCGCGTCGCATCATCTGCACGGCGCTCGGTCATCGAGCAATGCACGCCCAGCTCATTCCACTTTAGTTGCGGCTTGTATTTCTTTCCCTCCAGCACGGCCTTGATCGCGCGATGCACCAGCAGGTCTGGATAGCGGCGAATCGGAGAAGTGAAGTGCGCGTAGGCTTCGTAACCAAGACCAAAGTGACCCAGGTTATCAGGCGCATACACAGCTTGACGCAGAGAGCGCAGCATCACGGTTTGCAACAAGCCGTAATCGGGACGGCCCTTGATCTGCTTGAGCAATTTCGAATAGTCGCCGGCTTGCGGATCATCGCCACCGCCCAGTTGTAAACCGAACTCTTTGAAAAATTCGCGCACCGCTTCCAGTTTCTCCGGCGTGGGGCCCTCGTGCACACGGTACAGCACCGGATGCTCATGCTCCTTCAGGAAGGCTGCCGCACATACGTTGGCTGCCAGCATACATTCCTCAATCAATTTGTGTGCATCGTTGCGATGCACCGGCACGATCTTCTCGATCTTGCCCTGGTCGTTAAAAATCATCTGTGTCTCGACTGTCTCAAAGTCGATGGCGCCACGCTTCGCGCGTGCCTGCAATAAAACCTGGAATAACTTGTAGAGATTGTTGATATGCGGCAATACGGCAGCGTATTCGCGTGCATTCTCACCCTGCGGGTTCTCCAGCATGTCGGCGACCTTGGTATAGGTCAGGCGCGCATGAGAGAACATCACCGATTGATAAAAGCGGTGCTGCAAGATCTCGCCTTCGGCACTGATCTGCATATCGCACACCATACATAAGCGCTCAACATTTGGATTCAAAGAACACAGGCCGTTGGACAATTCTTCCGGCAACATCGGAATCACCCGGCGCGGAAAATACACCGAGTTACCGCGATTGATTGCCTCCTTGTCCAGCGCATCACCCGTCTTCACATAGGCACTCACGTCGGCGATGGCCACCACCAGCCGAAATCCCTTGCTGTTCGGCTCGCAATACACCGCATCATCAAAATCGCGTGCAGTCTCGCCATCGATGGTCACCAGCGGCAGGTTCATCACGCTCTCGCGTCCGGCATATTCTGCCGCCTTCACCTTGGGTGAGAAATGTTCCGCCTGCCGCTTGGCATCATGCGGGAACTCGTTGGGCAGATCATGCTTGCGCAGTGCGATCTCGATTTCCATTCCGGGATCGGCATAGTTACCCAGCACTTCGACGATGCGGCCAATCGGCTGTGCGTGCTTGGAAGGTTGTTGCAGAATTTCCAGAATCACCACCTGACCCGCTCCCGCGCCGCCATGCTGGCCCGCCGCCACCAGGAAATCCTGGCTGATGCGGCGATTCTCTGCCACCACAAACTGAATCCCGTGTTCTTCGTACAGACGACCGACCACGCGCGTGTTGGCATGTTCCAGTACTTCGACCACCTTGGCTTCGCGCCGGCCGCGACGATCTTCCCCGGCCGCTCGCGCCATCACCGTATCGCCGTGCAGCACGTTGTGCATCTCTTTCTCGCTCAACACGAGATCGGCACTGCCATCATCCGGAATCAGAAAGCCAAATCCATCCGGATGCCCCTGCACTTTCCCTTTGATCAGGTCGAGCTTGTCCATGACACAGATCGCGCGTTTGCGGTTGCGCATGATCTGCCCGTCGCGCTCCATTGCACGCAAGCGGCGGGAGAACAATTCTTCTTCATCCGGCTCGATCTGCAACAACGTGCACAGCACTTCCTGCTCCACCGGCACGCCCTGCTCGGTCAGTACCTGCAACACGAATTCGCGGCTAGGCAAAGGCTGTTCATATTGTTCACGTTCACGCTCCAGAAACGGGTCGAGTTCGCGGATATTCTTTTTCTTTTTTGTCATTGACACAAAATCCTCTAACAATTAAAGTGCGCACCCCTGAAGCAATGCCCAGATGGCGGAATTGGTAGACGCGCACGGTTCAGGTCCGTGTGCCGCAAGGTGTGGAGGTTCGAGTCCTCTTCTGGGCACCAAAACAATCGTAACTTACTGAAAAGCCGACATCCAATTGATTTGTCGGCTTTTTTTGTTTCCACTCCATTCAACTCTTTTTGCATTCTTCCCAATTTATTTGTAGTCCGATTAGAGGATGACGTCGATCTTTACGCCGGCATCATAGCAGGAAAGAGGGCTGCCATTCCCGACAAGACGTTTGCAACTTACTGAACGAGTACACCGCGAAGGTATCGCTGACCAGGAAACCGGGCACGCAGGTAGTCTCCATTGTGTTTGCAAAAAACTGCCAATATTGCTTTTCCAGGTGCGAAAACTCTTCGAAAAGGGGATGCCACCCTTTATAATAAACTGCGCAGGACTATCACCAGCATTGCGCCGGAAAGTGCCCCCACCATCCATTGATTCTTCTGCGGCTGTGTATTGAAAAATATTTTGGCCGTGAACATGAACGGAATCACCTGCAGGCAGGCCATGCGCCCCGCTTCAATCACGTCATCCTGCAACCGCAGATCTTCAAGCAGAACGAATGGCAGGAACCACGACAGCAACACCATCAACAACTCAAAACCGGAGATATTTAGAAAGACTGTGTTTTTCCGAAAAATCAACTTGATCACAACCCATGACGCCGCAAGCACGGCAATTGTCTGCAGATAGACGCCATGCCAGAATGATTCATCAAGGGAGCCCAGGTTATAAACAAACATCAAGGCAAAGATCGACACATACACCGCACCATACAACATGCCGTGATTGACCTGCGTGCGGCTCACACAATAAAACACCGTCACCCCGGCCAGTAGCAGCAATGCCAGTGCCTCGCTCCGGTTTAATTCCGGCAAGGGGAAAAACAGTGCCGGTACGCACATCAAAGCGATCAACAGATAACTTGCCGGCACCACCACCAACCCCACCCACTGGGCGATCTGACGAAACAGGGGCCACTGACGCATCGAATAATTTGACCTGCCCGGACGCCCCGCATTAAATGACACACCCAGATGTTGCATGCCGGACACCAGACCGAACAAAGACACACCCGTCAGGCACAACGCAAAAAAGACCCACCCATCCGACACATGCCGCAACAACACGCCAAGCAGACCAAACACTGCCATTGTCACGTACATCACAGCCACCACCGCAGGATGCGCCAGCCCAAGATCATTCAGGCGATGATGTAAATGCGTCCGGTCCGGCCTGAATGGACTCTGCCCATGGCGCACACGCCGGGCCATCACCAGCAGGGTATCAACCAACGGCAACGCCACCACCACAACCCAAGCCACCAGTGGAATGATCTCCGTATTGCGCTGACTGCCACTCACCAACACCGCCGCCAACACGTAGCCCAGCGTCAAACTGCCGCTGTCTCCCATGAACAACCTGGCCGGATAACTGTTGTAGCGCAGAAAACCAAGCACCGCCCCAAGCAGCGACAGGCACACCAACAACAAATCCAGCGCGCCAATCAGCCATGAAAAATAAGCGAAAAACACCGCCGCAATCGCAGCAAGACCTGCCGCCAAGCCATCCAGCCCATCGGCGAGATTGAACGCATTCATTCCGCCGACCATGCAAAATATCGTGAACGGAATCGCCAGACTATCCAGCGTCATTTCCCCCAACCCCAGAAAAGCGCCGAGATGCTCCAGTGAGTGGTCGCCAAGTAGCACAAAAACACCCGCAGCCACGATCTGCCCAACAAACTTCCAGCGCGGCCCTATATCCGCAATATCGTCGACCAGGCCGGTGGCCACAATCACCAGCAGGCCCGCCAGAAAAGCCCAGGTAAAGGATTGCGACGGCAGGAACATCAAACCGGACAGAACCAGACTGGCCGCGATACCCAGCCCGCCCAAACGAGTGATCGGCACGGAATGTGAACTCCGCTGCTTGGGAATATCCACCGCCCCCACTTTGCGCGCCAGCATGACCGTAATGGGCACAATGAACAAGGAAAGAAACAAGGCGGTAAAAAAAACCAGACCAAGCGTATCGAGATTAGGCAGCGCAATCATGGCGGCATTGTACCAAGGAAACCACCTGCCGCAGCATCACATCCACAACGCTGCCGAGCTCGAGACTGGCTCGCCACCGCCTTCTGCTTGGGCCGTTTTGCTATCCCCGCCAACGCTTATTTCACCTCAACCGGATCGACCACCCGAACCACTTCCCCCTCAAATACAGCATCGTTACTTGCCATTTGTTCATGCCGTGCTTCGCGTGGCGGAAAGTCGCGCATCATCTTGCGCATCTCGCGCGTCTTCCACCACAGATAGGCTCCGGTGATGGCACCGACAACCAGAACAACCACAAGCAACACTGCCGAGAACATCAACACCAAGACAAACACCGCCACGGTGACAACCAGGGCTGCCAGCTTGCGTAGCGGGCTACTCTGCTTGGCTGGAGAGTTCAATACGAATTTCATTTGCATTTAGCTAAATCATCCTTCCATCATTTTGCACTACATGATCTTAAAACCGTAGCGAGCGGCTTGAATCCAAGGCGCACGGAGCACGGGCAACAAGGTTCCGGTGAAGACATTCCTTCAGGTTAGTCGCAACCAAACCGGAATGCCCTCAAATTACACAATGATTTCGAACGCTGCGCAACGCCGCAATCGAGTCGTGCAGCAGGTTTACCCTTTATCGAACTTCATCACACCGCCCTTGCAATCCACACTGATGGTGTCTTTCGCGGCAAAGTGACCCTCGAGGATATGCTTGGCCAGCGGATTCTCCAGTTGCGCCTGGATGGCGCGCTTCAGCGGGCGTGCACCGTACACCGGATCAAAGCCCGCGTTGGCAATCTCGGCCAGTGCGGACTCGCTGATATCCAACTTCATCTCCATCGCGGCAAGACGTTTCTCCAGATACTGCAACTGGATACGCGCGATGGATTTGATGTTCTTCTCATCCAGGGCGTGGAACACCACGACCTCGTCGATGCGGTTGATGAATTCGGGACGGAAATAACTCTTCACCTCTGCCATCACAGCCAGTTTTACCACCTGATAATCGTCACCCGACATCTGCTGGATCATCTGGCTGCCGAGGTTTGAGGTCATCACGATCACGGTGTTTTTGAAGTCCACGGTGCGGCCCTGTCCGTCGGTCATGCGCCCGTCGTCCAGCGCCTGTAGCAGCACGTTGAACACGTCGGGGTGCGCCTTCTCTACCTCGTCCAGCAAGATGACACTATACGGTTTGCGGCGCACCGCCTCGGTCAAGCCGCCGCCCTCTTCGTAGCCGACATAGCCGGGTGGGGCACCGATCAGGCGTGCCACGGAATGTTTCTCCATGTACTCGCTCATGTCGATGCGTATCAGATGATCCTCCGAGTCGAACATGAATCCGGCCAGCGCCTTGCACAGCTCGGTCTTGCCCACGCCTGTGGGACCGAGGAACAGGAAAGAACCATAGGGACGGTTCGGATCGGACAGACCGGAACGCGAACGGCGGATGGCGTCGGACACGAGGCGCACGGCTTCGTCCTGCCCCACCACACGCTCGTGCAGTTTCTCTTCCATCTTGAGCAGCTTGTCGCGCTCGCCAGTCATCATCTTGTTCACGGGAATTCCCGTGGCGCGGCTCACCACTTCGGCGATCTCTTCCGCACCGACTTGCGTGCGCAGTAGGATGTTCTTCGTGCCTGTGCCTTCGGCTTCGCGTTGTGCGGCTTCTTTCAGCTTGGCTTCAAGTTGTGGCAGCTTGCCGTATTGCAGCTCGGCCACTTTCTCCAGCTTGCCTTCGCGTTGCAGACGCACGATCTCGGCGCGCACATGATCGATCTCTTCTTTCGAGGTGGCCGAATCTTGTGCAGCCCCCTTTTCCGATTTCCATATCTCTTCCAGATCGGCGTATTCACGCTCCAGCTTCTTGATCTCGTCCTCGATCAGCCCCATGCGTTTGCGCGAAGCTTCGTCCTTCTCTTTCTTCACTGCTTCACGCTCGATCTTGAGCTGGATCAAACGGCGCTCGAGTTTGTCCATGACTTCCGGCTTGGAGTCGATCTCCATCTTCATGCGCGAGGCGGCCTCGTCGATCAGATCGATGGCCTTGTCCGGCAGGAAGCGGTCGGTGATGTAGCGATGCGAGAGTTCAGCCGCCGCGACGATGGCCGGATCAGTGATCTCCACGCCGTGGTGTACCTCATATTTCTCTTTCAAACCGCGCAGGATGGCGATGGTGGATTCCACACTGGGCTCGTCCACCAACACCTTTTGGAAACGGCGTTCCAGTGCGGCGTCTTTCTCGATGTATTTGCGATACTCATCCAGTGTGGTCGCACCGACACAATGCAGTTCGCCACGCGCCAAAGCTGGCTTGAGCATATTGCCTGCGTCCATCGCACCATCTGCCTTGCCGGCGCCAACCATGGTGTGCAGTTCGTCGATGAACACGATGTTGTTGCCTTCATCCTGTGCCAGCTCTTTGAGCACCGCTTTCAAGCGCTCTTCGAACTCGCCGCGATACTTGGCACCTGCCACCAGTGCGGCCATATCCAGACTCAATACTTTTTTGCCCTTGAGCGAATCCGGCACTTCACCGTTGATGATGCGCTGTGCCAAGCCTTCGACGATGGCAGTCTTGCCCACACCGGGTTCGCCGATCAGCACCGGGTTGTTTTTGGTGCGGCGTTGCAGCACCTGGATGGCACGGCGGATCTCGTCGTCACGACCGATGACGGGATCGAGCTTGCCTTGTCGTGCGCGCTCGGTCAGATCCAGACAGAACTTCTTCAACGATTCGCGCTGGCCTTCGGCCTCTTGCGAGCCGACCGACTCGCCGCCGCGCACAGCGGCGATAGCGGTTTCCAATGGCGCACGGGTGACGCCATGCTGTTTGAGCAGACGTCCGGTTTCGCCTTTATCGTTGGTGAGCGCAAGCAGGAACATCTCGCTGGCGATGAATTGGTCGCCGCGCTTCTGCGCTTCTTTGTCGGTGAGGTTGAACAGGTTGCCGAGGTCACGCCCCACCTGCACTTCGCCGCTGTGGCCTTCCACTTTGGGCAGGCGGGTCACGGCGTCGTTGAGTGCGCTCTTGAGTGCATTGACGTTGCCGCCCGCGCGGGCCAGCAGCGAACCTGCGCCACTATCGGCATCGTTGAGCAAAGCGAGCAGCAGGTGCTGCGGCTCGATGAATTGATTGTCACCGCCGACGGCCAGACTCTGGGCATCGGACAGGGCTTGTTGCAGCTTGGTGGTGAATTTGTCGAAACGCATGATTGCTCCTTAAGACAAAATTGTTCGAATGCGGCACAGGTGGGGGAATCTGGCACATTTTCAACCCCGTCTGTCATGAAAATCGCTTGCACCGACAGCTTGCTTGCCTTTGCCTGGTTTTTTGACAACAATGCACACCAGTCACCGGAGCCATTTAATGTCAAAACAAGCTGTTGCCGATTTCACCCTGCCCGCAACTGGCGGCATCGACTTTACACTCTACCCCATCCGCAGCAAATCATTGGTGATCTACTTTTACCCCAAGGACAGTACGCCCGGTTGTACCACAGAGGCGCAGCAGTTCCGTGATTTGTATGCCGGATTCTTATTGGCTGAATGTGAGATCGTCGGCATCTCGCGCGACGGCATCAAATCGCACGAGAATTTCAAAGCCAGATTCACCCTGCCGTACGCGCTGTTGTCGGACGCAGAGGAAAAGGTCTGTACCCAGTTTGGGGTGATAAAGCAGAAGATGATGTATGGCAAGCAGGTACGCGGTATCGAGCGCAGCACTTTTGTGCTCGACAGCCGTGGCATCATCCGCAGGGAATGGCGCGGCTTGAAGGCGGATGGGCACGCGCAGGAAGTCCTCGATCTGGTTCAATCTCTTTAAGGAAAAACATGAACGCTCGCAAAGCCGCATCAACCCTGGCTCCCAAGTTATTTGTGCTGGACACCAACGTGCTGATGCATGACCCGACCAGCCTGTTTCGTTTCGAGGAGCACGACATCTATCTGCCGATGTTCGTCCTGGAAGAACTGGACAACAACAAAAAGGGGATGTCCGAAGTCGCCCGCAACGCCCGCCAGGCCAGTCGCTTCCTCGACAATCTGGTCAGCGCAAGCGAAGACAGTATCAACGTTGGTGCACCATTGGATGCTCTGGGCAACAAGAATGCGAACGGCCGCCTGTTCCTGCAGACCGAATTCATCACGCATGAATTACCGGAAAATCTGGCGCACGGTAAGGCGGACAACGCCATCCTCGGCGTAGTCGCTTATCTGCACCGGCAACACGCCAAACGCCAGGTCACCCTGGTCAGCAAAGACATCAACATGCGCATCAAAGCGCGTGCGTTGGGCTTGTCGGCACAGGATTATTTTAACGACAAGGTACTGGAAGATACTGACCTGCTGTATGCCGGTGTGCGCGAACTGCCCGCTGATTTCTGGGAGACACACAGCAAGGATATGAAGTCCGGTGCACAGGGTAACCAGACTTTCTATAGCATCAATGGCCCATTGTGCCGCGACCTGCTGGTAAACGAATTCGTATTCCAGGAGGGGGGAGACAAGCCTTTCTATGCGGTGGTCGCCGCACAAAAGGATGATTCCGCCACTCTACTCACCGTCACCGACTACGCCCACAGCAAGAATGCGATCTGGGGCATCACCGCACGCAACCGCGAGCAGAATTTCGTTCTCAATCTGCTGATGAACCCGGAGATCGATTTCGTCACGCTACTGGGACAGGCGGGCACCGGCAAGACGCTGCTGACGCTGGCAGCCGGATTGATGCAGGTGCTGGAACAGAAGATTTATTCCGAAATTATCATGACCCGCGTCACGGTTTCGGTGGGCGAAGATATCGGTTTTCTGCCCGGCACCGAGGAAGAGAAGATGTCGCCGTGGATGGGTGCACTGGACGATAATCTGGATGTACTCAACCAGTCGGCGGATGAAGGCGGCGAATGGGGACGTGCCGCCACGCGCGACCTGATCCGTTCACGCATCAAGATCAAGTCACTCAACTTCATGCGCGGCCGCACCTTTCTCAACAAGTTCCTCATCATCGACGAGGCACAAAACCTGACTCCGAAGCAGATGAAGACGCTGATCACGCGCGCTGGTCCCGGCACCAAGGTGGTGTGCATGGGCAACATCGCACAGATCGACACACCCTACCTGACCGAGGGCAGTTCAGGTCTAACTTATGTGGTGGATCGCTTCAAGGGCTGGGCACACAGCGGTCACGTCACACTGCAACGCGGCGAGCGTTCGCGTCTGGCCGACCATGCGGGTGAGGTGTTATGAACGATCCACGGGACAAAACGGATGCCGAGTGGCGCGAGGAACTAACACCGGAGCAGTATGAGATTTGCCGCGAGCGCGGTACCGAGCCAGCCTTCACCGGCGAATACTGGGATTGCCATGATGCTGGCATCTATCGCTGCATCTGCTGCGGTACGCCGCTGTTCGATTCGGAGAGCAAATACGAATCCGGCACCGGATGGCCCAGCTTCTGGCAACCGCTGGATGCAGAAGCGGTGAGCTACGACGATGAGGATCCGCTCGGTATGGGTCGCATCGCAGTCAATTGCGCCAACTGCGACGCGCACTTGGGTCACATGTTCGAAGATGGGCCCGACCCCACCGGCATGCGCTTTTGCATCAACTCCACTTCGCTCGCTCTGGATAGAAAATAATAATGAAACTACTGTTCGACCTCTTCCCGGTCATCCTCTTTTTCATCGTCTTCAAGATTGCCGGCGTGTTCGCCGCCACTGCTTCTGCCATCGTCGCCACCTTTATTCAGGTCGGCTGGGTGAAGTACCGGCATGGCAAGGTGGACACTATGCTATGGGTGAGTCTGGGTATCATCACGGTGTTTGGTGGTGCCACCCTGCTCCTGCACGACGAGACTTTCATCAAATGGAAGCCAACCATTCTCTACTGGTTCTTTACCGCAACCCTGCTGTTTTCTGCCATCCTGCTCAAGAAGAATCTGATGCGCTCCATGTTGCAGGAAAAAATGACCCTGCCTGATTTTGTGTGGCATTGGCTCAATCTCTCATGGAGTGCTTTCTTCGCCTTGCTCGGCATTCTCAACCTGTACGTTGCGTACAACTTCAGCACCGATGCCTGGGTCAACTTCAAACTGTTCGGTGCCACCGGCATCATGCTGGTGTTTATCCTCGCCCAGGCGGCATTACTGTCGAAATACGTGGAAGAAGAGAAGGAGTCCTGACATGCTATATGCCATATTTGGCCAAGACGTTACAGACAGTTTGGCGAAACGCCAATCCGTCCGCCCTGCCCATCTGGCACGCCTTGATGCCTTGCAGTCTGCGGGGCATTTGTTACTGGCCGGCCCCTTTCCCGCCGTGGATGCTCATGACCCCGGGTCGGCTGGATTTAGCGGAAGTCTGATCGTTGCCGAGTTCGATTCGCTGGCAGCTGCCGAAGCATGGGCTGACGCAGACCCTTATGTCGCCGCTGGCGTGTACGCACAAGTCGCCGTGCGCCCCTTCAAACAGGTATTCCCACGCTGAAACACAAGCAGCACCTTGTGCTATATTGCGCGTGCTTTTTCTCAATCACACCCATCATCTGAAGGAAAGAATATGCTGAGATTTTCGAGATTCGCCCTGTTTTCCACTTTACTCATCGTTAGCGCCGCAACTCAGGCTGCCGATGCTGACAAGGCAGCCGCACTGGTAAACGGTGCCGCCATCCCCCAGTCTCGTATCGATTTGCGCCTCAAGGCTGCCGCCCAACAGGGGCAACCGGACAGCCCGGAGCTGCGCAATGCACTGCGCGAGGACCTGATCAGCCTTGAAATTATTTCGCAGGAAGCTGTCAAACTGGGGCTGGAAAAACAGCCGGAAACCACACAGCAATTGGAACTCGCCCGGCAATCGGTGCTGGCCGGCGCATTCGTACAGAACTATGTCAAAAACCATCCGATCGATGAAGCCTTGCTCAAGCAGGATTACGAGGCCATGAAATCCAGAGTCGGCGACAAGGAGTACAAGGTTTCACACATTCTGGTACCCACTGAGGACGAAGCCAAAGAGATCGCCAAACGTGTAAAAAAAGAGAGTTTTTCCAAGGTAGCCAAGCAGAAGTCACAGGACCCAGGCTCAAAGGATAAGGGTGGCGATATGGGCTGGGCCGTCCCCTCCAACTTTGTGCAGCCTTTCGGTGTAGCCATCGATACCATGCAGAAAGGCCAGATCAGCGCACCGGTACAAACTCAATTCGGCTGGCACATCATCAAATTGGAAGATACACGTGAATTGAAGGTCCCGTCTTTCGAGGAAGTCAAACCCAATCTGGAAAAACGCCACCAACAGGAAGCTATCCAGAAGGCAGTCTCGGAATTGCGTAGCAAAGCCAAAATAGAATAATCGCTGCAACCAACATGCGTCGGTCCGCTCTGCTCGCGGTTGCACTTCTTCTTGTACTGACCACCTCACCCGCGCAGGCTTCATCCTGCGCCCCGGGTGAAGCGGTTGCTGGGCGTGAGAAAATCACGCATTACCGTTTTTCGGCTTGTAACGAAGGCCTCACACGTGCCGCCTCATTCCAGTATTCCTCCGGCTATCGATTGAACTTCTCCTCCCTCTTGGCACTCGAACCGGCAGAGTGCTAGAATCCAGCCAAAGGAGGGAGATCAGAATGAACACAATCATGAATCTACCGATGCCGTCTGCCGTTGGCAGCCTAGAGGGGTATGTTCAGGCCGTAAATCGCTTCCCCATCTTGACCCACGATGAGGAAGTTGCCTTGGCGACACGTTTTAAACAAGAGAGCGATCTCGATGCCGCCCGTCAGTTGGTGCTCTCTCACCTGCGTGTGGTGGTGAGTGTGGCGCGCGGATTTTCAGGCTATGGCTTGCCGCAAGCAGACCTGATTCAGGAAGGCAATATCGGACTGATGAAGGCTGTGAAGCGCTTCGATCCGGAACGCGGTGTACGGCTGGTTTCATTCGCCTTACACTGGATTCGTGCCGAGATTCACGAGTACGTCGTGCGCAACTGGCGCATGGTGAAGATCGCCACCACCAAGGCACAGCGTAAACTGTTCTTCAACCTGCGCAGTATGAAAACAGGGCTGGAGCCGTTGCGCCCGCAGCAAGTGAGTGAGATCGCACAGAAGTTGAATGTGAGTGAGCACGACGTGGTTGAGATGGAGGCACGTTTTGCCGGGCATGAACTGGCACTCGATCCCGCCACCACGAATGAAGATGACAGCTACGCACCTATCCAGTATCTGGCAGACGGTGAGGAACATGAACCGTTGGCGATATTGGAGAGTTCGGAGCAAGAACACCTGCAAACCGCCGGACTGGCTAAAGCGCTGGACAGTCTGGATGAGCGTAGTCGACGGATTGTGGAAGCGCGCTGGTTACAAGAGGATCGGACCGCGACCCTGCATGAACTGGCAGCAGAATTCAAGGTATCCGCCGAGCGCATCCGCCAGATTGAACAAAAGGCTCTGGGCAGAATGCAAGGTTTGCTGGCACCAGCCATCACTGGTTGAATCTGTGCCCGAGAAATGAAAAAGCCGCAGATTGCTCTGCGGCTTTCTTGTTTCCGACTCATTTAACTATAGTCAGTTTTGGTTTTCCCTGCGGCGGCAAAGATGGATCGTGTGACACACTCTGGCCCTCGTTCATAAGCGGCGAAGTCTCTTCCCCCTGGAATACCAACCCCTGTCCGTTCTCTTTGGCAAAGATGCCAATGACAGCATTGACCGGCACGATAATCTGGTGTGACACACCGCCAAAGCGCCCGCCACAGGTAATGTCTTCATTGCCAAGATGCAGATTCTTCACCGCATCCACTCCGATATTCAGAACAATCCTGCCATCCTTGACGTAAGCCCTTGGTACTTGGGTGTAATCGTCAACTTGCACCGCCAGATAAGGAGTGTAACCCGCATCCGTGCACCACTCGAAGATGGCGCGAATCAGATAGGGTTTGGTGGAAGGCTCTGATGTCATGTCACTTACTTGCGCATTGCTTTTTCAGCCGGGGTCAATGCTTCAATGAAACCCTGGCGTGAAAACAGGCGTTCGGCATATTTCATCAACGGGTTAGCTTCCTTGTCGAGCTGAATCCCGTAATGTTCCAGACGCCACAGCAATGGGGCGATGGCAACATCGAGCATAGAAAATTCGTCACCCAGCATAAACTTCTGTCTGCCGAAGATTGGGGCAATCTGAGTCAGATTGGAACGGACTGCATCACGTGCTTTTTCGCTCAATTTTGCATTATTGCTTCCCAATCCATCGATATGGCAGAACAGCTCCTGCTCAAAGCGGTGCAGAAACAGGCGCGCGCGGGCACGCATCACCGGATCGGGCGGCATCAGTTGCGGATGAGGAAAACGCTCATCGATGTACTCGTTGATGATATTTGCTTCGTACAGAATAAGGTCACGTTCGACCAATACCGGCACTTTGTTGTACGGATTCATCACCGCCAGGTCTTCAGGCATATTGAATACGTCAACGTCGATCACTTCGAAGTCCATGCCTTTTTCAAACAGGACAAAGCGACAACGATGGCTGTAGGGATCAGTTGTCCCCGAATAAAGCGTCATCATAGAATAACCACCTAAAACATAGTGTTGCGTTAAAAACCAAACGGCGGAGCCATGAGCTCCGCCGTCAAGGCACTCAAGAATACGCCGCGCAAATTACCACAAACCCGCTATTGAATTCAATCCAATCAATGCAGATCTCTCCAGATTTCCTTTTTCAGGGAATAGAGCAGCAAGAATAGAACCAACAGGAAACCGAGCACAATCCAGCCAATCTTGTGGCGCACCAGCTTGGCCGGCTCACCCATGAACACCAGATAATTGGTCAGATCAACCATGGCGCCGTCATATTCTGCCGCCGATATCGAACCCGGAGTCTTTAACACCAATTTCTTGATGTCATGACCTTCATGTTGCTCCATCTCAAGGTGTTGCTCCCCTTGCATATCTGCCAACACGAACGGCATACCAACACTGGGGAATACCGTGTTATTCCAGCCTGTTGAACGGCTCTCATCCACGTAGAAACCGCGCATGTAACTGTACAACCAATCGGCACTGCGCGAACGGGCAATCACACTCAAATCGGGAGGCGCAACACCGTAAGCCAGCTTGGCTGAGTTGACATCCATCGCCGCCTGCATGGTCGAGCCCACCTTCACGTCTTCCGGCAGTTCCAGTTCTGCCTTAATCTGCTCATCGCTCATACCGATGTCGTGAAGTCGGTTGTAGCGCATATAGGCGGCAGCGTGACAGGCCAGACAGCGGGTGGTAAACAACTTCGCTCCGCGCTGCAACGAAGCCTGATCCTGCAGATTGAGCGGCGCCTTGTCCAACTGAACACCCGTGCTGCTGGCGATTGCCAATGCAGGCAATACCGCCAGCAGTACCAGCATGCATATTTTTTTGATTGCATTCATGTCAACGAACCTCTCTCAATTATTTCGATGTCACACGATCCGGCTCTGGCTTGCACTTATCGATAGTCGTGTACCACGGCATCAAGATAAAGAAGGCAAAGTACACAATCGCCAAAACGCGCGAAATCACCGTGTAGGTGGGTGTAGCCGGCAACAGGCCGAGCCAGCCAAGACCGACAAAGCTAACCACGAATGCAGCAAGGAATATTTTGTAGATCGGACCGCGATAGCGAATCGATTTCACTTTGCCTCGATCCAGCCAAGGCAGGAAGAAGAATGCCACGGTCGCAACACCCATCGCCACCACACCCGGAAACTGAGAGCCAAACAGGGGTGGAACCGCACGCAGGATCGCGTAGTACGGTGTGAAATACCACACCGGCGCGATGTGTTCCGGCGTCTTCATCGGATTAGCCGGAACAAAATTGTTATCCTCGATGAAATACCCCCCCATTTCGGGAGCGAAGAACACGATGGCGCAGAAAATCATCAGGAATACCACTGCACCCACGCCGTCCTTCACCGTGTAGTAGGGATGGAAAGGAATGCCGTCCAGCGGATGGCCATTGGCATCCTTGTACTTCTTGATTTCGACACCGTCAGGATTGTTGGAACCAACTTCGTGCAAGGCGACCAGGTGTGCCATGATGATCAGCACCAAAACCAGCGGGATGGCCACCACATGCAAGGCAAAGAATCGGTTCAGCGTGGTATCGGACACGACAAAGTCGCCCCGAATCAGGATCGCCAAATCATGGCCGATGAACGGCACTGAAGAGAACAGATTAACGATCACCTGCGCACCCCAGAACGACATTTGCCCCCAAGGCAACAGATAGCCCATGAATGCCTCTGCCATCAGTGCCAGATAAATGATCATGCCGATGATCCACAGCAATTCACGCGGCTGACGGTAAGAGCCATACATCATGCCGCGGAACATATGCAAATAGACCACTACAAAGAACATCGAAGCGCCGGTGGAATGGATATACCGCAGTATCCAGCCCCACTGCACATCGCGCATGATGTACTCGACGGAGGCAAAAGCGAACAAGGCATCCGGCTTGTAATTCATGGTTAGGAAGATGCCGGATACAATCTGAATTACCAGTACCAGCAGAGCCAGTGAGCCGAAGAAGTACCAGAAATTGAAGTTCTTGGGCGCGTAATATTCCGAAGCATGCGCCTTCCAGGTTGAAATCAGCGGGAAGCGCGCATCGATCCAGCCGATCAGTTTCATCAGAAGATTCATCATGCCACGCCCCCTTTGCTATCATCGCCATTCAACCGGCTGTTTTCACTCAACTTCCGATCTGGCACTGATGAGGGGTTTTGGCTGTCGTCACCAATCAACAGGCGGGTTTCACTCAAATATTTGTGTGGCGGAATGATCAGATTGGTCGGAGCGGGTGCACCCTTGAATACGCGTGCCGCGAGGTCAAAACGGGAACCGTGGCAGGGACAGAACCAGCCGCCTGCCCAGTTCGCCCCCAAGTCGGCGGGAGAAACTTCCGGACGGAAAGTGGGCGAACAGCCCAGATGGGTACAGACTCCAAGCACCACCAGTATTTCAGGTTTGATCGAACGGGTGGGATTGTTGCAGTACTCGGGTTGTTGCGGCATGCTTGAACCTGGGTCTGTCAATTCATCATTATGTTTACCCAACAACGCCAACATCTCCGGTGTGCGGCGTACGACCCAAACCGGCTTACCCTGCCACTCAATGCTAATCATCGAACCCGGCTCTATCGCACCAATGTCAACTTCAACCGGTGCACCGGCCGCCTTGGCGCGTTCACTCGGCATCAAGCTCAATACGAATGGCACCGCCGCACCTACTGCAGCCACTCCTCCTGCCGCAGTTGTTGCAGCAATCAACATCCGTCGCTTACTGTGATCCACATTCTCAGTCATGACCTCGTCCTTTTCATCCTAACGTTATACAAAAGCAACCCGGGCAATTTAAATATTGCCGCATTGGTCAACTGGTAAGGAGGATAGCGATCTGCTATCTGTTGTATTTTCCAGGCACGCAGGATTTGTTTCCCCGATCAAATCCCATGCTCACTTTGTACGTGAAAAAATTTTGATTTTTCTACAATAAATTTTAATTATTTTTTGCACCCTGCTTGACCCACTTGCGCATAGTCAGGATGTACTGGCGATCCAGGGTGCCACCGGCATTCAAGCCCATCGGCATTTTCAGGCCTCTGTTGGTACCGGTCAGCAGTTTGGTCAAGGTGCTGGCCTCGCTATCACCGGGGATGACGACCTTGCCGAACTTGGTACCTTTCATCAGACTTTCGTAGGAGGTGAGATCCAGTCCACTCTTGGCATAGCCTTTGGATGCAGGCGATGGATGATGGCAACTGACGCAGTAATCAATCAGGATGGGCTGAACATCGCGCTTGAAACTAACCTCTCCCGGCTGCAATATATTGATGGCATCCTGAGCCGGTTCAAGCGACTGGTCTGTAGCCGCGAGTGATCCAAAGGAAATAGCCAGCATCACACCCCCGCCCAACAACGTTACGATCTTCATGCTTTTCCTCCTGTTATGCCCTGTTTTTCCGCACAAATCTTAAGGCATAGCTTGCAGCTGAATGGCGCTGCCCCATCAACAGATACCCCGCATTCGAACACCCTAAAATGGGTTAGGCATAAGACGTTACAAAATGACGGGGTAATAGTACGCAACGACTTTGGACAATGCAACGCGGTGACGCGCATTCCCGAGTGTTAAACAGGGTTTTGTTGGTCAAAAAAACGATGTTCCAATGCAAATCGACTTGCCAGATGCTGCCCAAGCACCTGAATGCCATATCTTTCAGTTGCATGATGCCCGGCAGCAATAAAGGCAACCCCAGTTTCTTTGGCGACATGTACGTTCTGCTCGGAAATTTCACCGGTCAGGAATGCATCCACACCCAACGCAACCGCCTGCTCGAAATAGGACTGTGCCGCCCCGCTACACCAGGCGATACGTACCACGTTGGCATTCAAGTCTCCGATCACTTGCGGAGTACGACACAACCTTTGTTCCAGCACACGCACCAGATCACCCAATATCTGAGGTTGCAACAGGGTGCCATGACAGGCAATATCCTGCTCACCAAAACGTCCTTGTTCGACAAAATCCAGCTGTTTTGCCAATTGCGTGTTATTACCCCACACCGGATGTGCATCCAACGGCAAGTGGTAAGCCAGCAAACTGATATCGTGTCGGAGTAGTTGTGCAATACGACGCTTCTTGATACCGGTGATGGAAGCACTTTCACCCCGCCAGAAATAACCATGATGGACAAGGATGGCATCTGCCCCCCAGTCACTTGCGGCTTCCAGCACTGCTTGTGATGCAGTCACTGCCGTCGCAAGGCGGCCAACCTCCGGCTTCCCTTCGACCTGCAACCCATTCGGACAGTAATCCTTAAAACGGCTGCTCTCCAGCTCAGTTTCTATATAATCGCAGAACTCGATCAACCGCATGGCAACCATTCCTTAATTCGTATTCGTTACATTATCAAATTATATCATGCGTAAATTCTGGCTCTTATTCGCCCAGGCCACCACCATCGTGCTGGCCGTACTGTTTGTCATCCACACGCTCAAGCCGGCACTACTGCCGTCGGCAGCGCGCAATGGGGTGGTAACCCTGTATCAAGATGAACCACACGACACAAACAGTAATCACATTGGCATCGGCTTCAGCAATGCGGCACAAAGAGTGATGCCCTCCGTGGTCAACATCTTCACCAGCAGTGAAGTCAAACAGCAAGCGCAACCCTTCATGGACGATCCGCGCTTCCGTTTCTTCTTTGGGGATGAATTCGATGAAGGGATACCACAACAGAGCTCCAGCCTCGGCTCAGGGGTCATCGTCAGCAATGACGGCTACATCCTGACCAATCATCATGTCGTCGAGTCGGCCGACGAAATCGAGGTGGCCTTTGCCGACGGGCGCAAGGCAAAGGCACGCATTATCGGCACAGACCCTGAAACCGACCTGGCAGTTATCAAAGTCGATGCAGGCGATAACTTGCCGGCGATCACGTTCGCCAAGAGCGAGGCAGCCAACATCGGCGATATCGTGTTAGCCATCGGCAATCCGTTTGGAGTCGGCCAGACCGTGACCATGGGAATTGTCAGCGCTCTAAAGCGCAATCATCTCGGCCTCAACACGTTCGAAAACTTCATTCAGACCGATGCCGCCATCAATCCCGGCAACTCCGGTGGTGCACTGGTCGATGCGGAAGGCAACCTGCTCGGTATCAACAGCGCCATTTATTCACCAAGCGGCGGGTCGCTCGGCATCGGCTTTGCCATACCTGTCTCTACCGCCAAAAAAGTCATGGAACAGATTATCCAGAGTGGCTCTGTGACACGTGGCTGGATTGGTGTAGCAGTACAGGACATGACGCCAGAACTGGCAGAATCATTCAAGCTGAATGATGCGCGGGGTGTTTTGATTTCGGAAATCGTGCGTGGCAGCCCTGCTGACAAAGCGGGCATCAAGCCGGGCGACATTCTGATCGGCATCGATGACAACATGACGATCGATTCCACCTCAATGCTGGAGATCATCTCGGCACTAACCCCTGGCAAAGCAGTCTCACTGAAACTACTGCGCAATCAGAATGAAGTGGTAGTGCAAGTCAAAGTGGGCAAACGTCCCAAGCCCAAAGCGCGGTAACTCCATCCCGGCCTGATCTTTGCCAACTCCGAATGGAAAAGAAGTTATTCGCGTTTCACCATCGGAGGGATGTTGCCGCCGCCAATGACGTGGATATGCAGGTGGAATATCTCCTGCCCACCACCCTTGCCGCTATTGATGACGGTACGAAATCCATTCTCCAATCCCTGCTCACGCGCCAACACGGATGCCCGTAGCAACATTTTCCCGAGCAAAGCTTGCTGGCTCGCCTCCGCATCCAGCAAAGAAACGATGTGCTGTTTTGGAATCAGCATGAAATGCACCGGCGCGACCGGATGTATATCGTGGAAGGCGATTACCTCCTCATCCTCATACACCTTGCGGCACGGTATCTCGCCACGCGCGATCTTGCAGAAAAGACAGTCATCGCTCATTTTCGGTTTGCTTTCTCCGTAATACCAGACACCCCTTCACGCCGTGCCAATTCTTGCAGCACATCGTCCGAGCTCAATCCTTTTTGCGCCAGCAACACCAGAGTATGAAACCACAGGTCGGCCACTTCGTACACGAGATGTTGCGAGTCACCCTCCTTCGTCGCCAGCAATACTTCTCCCGCCTCTTCGATTACTTTTTTGAGAATGGCGTCGTCGCCCTTGCTGAATAATTTTGCGACATAAGAAGATTCCGGCGCCGCACGCTTACGCGCCTCTATGGTTCCAGTCAGTCGTTGCAGGATATCGTCGTTCATTTTTTATATATTTCCTCGTGGGACTTTAGCACGGGATCAACCTCTACCCATTTGCCCTGCTCCAGCTTGCTGAAAAAACAGCTCGCACGTCCGGTGTGGCAGGCAATCCCCCCCCGCTGCTCCACTTGCAACAAAATCACATCACCATCGCAATCAAGGCGGATTTCTTTCACTTTCTGAATATGGCCGGATTCTTCACCCTTGTGCCACAGCCTCTTGCGTGACCGTGACCAGTATATCGCCTCGCTCTTCTGCCAAGTCAGCTGCAACGCCTCACGGTCCATCCACGCCAGCATCAACACTCGCCCGGTCGCGGCATCCTGCGCAATGGCGGGTATCAGGCCGTCGTCCGACCAGTTTATTTTATTCAGCCAAGCTTCATTCATGTAACCCTCCAAGATCAACCACAGAGGCCATGGAGAATTCGCGGCACACTTTGAGTTCAACGGGTTTTCTCTGTGAACTCTATATTCTCTGTGACAAATTAGTTGTTAAGAATTTACAGTCTTACCTCTATCCCTTGTGCAGCCATAAACTGTTTGGCCTGTTGCACGGTGTATTCGCCGAAGTGAAAGATGCTGGCAGCAAGCACCGCATCCGCGCCGCCCAGCTTCACGCCATCGGCCAGATGTTGCAAGTTGCCCACGCCACCGCTGGCAATCACCGGAATCTCCAGCGCATCGGTCACTGCACGAGTCAGTGCCAGATCAAAACCACGCTTCTGTCCGTCCTGGTCCATGCTGGTCAGCAGAATCTCGCCTGCGCCCATACTTTGCATCTTCCGCGCCCATTCCACCACATCCAGCCCGGTGGTCTTGCGCCCACCGTGGGTGAAAACCTCCCAACGGTTCGCTCCGGTCTGTTTGGCATCGATAGCGACCACGATGCACTGCGAACCATAGCGGCCAGCCGCATCGGCCACCAACTGCGGATTGACCACCGCCGAAGTATTAATGCTGACCTTATCCGCGCCGGCATTGAGTAAATTGCGCACATCCTGTACTTCACGCACACCGCCACCAACAGTCAGCGGAATGAACACCTGCTCCGCCACTTTTTCAATGATGTGAAAAATAATACTGCGATCGTCAGAGCTGGCCGTAATGTCCAAAAAAGTCAGTTCATCCGCACCCTGGTCATCATAGCGTTTGGCGATCTCCACCGGATCGCCCGCGTCGCGCAGTTCGACAAAACTAACGCCTTTGACCACCCGACCGGCGGTCACATCCAGGCAAGGAATGATTCTTTTTGCGAGCATTATTTAGATTGCTGGTGACAGTTCATCCGCCAGCGCCTGGGCTGCGCGGAAATCCAGCGTTCCTTCGTAGATGGCGCGGCCGGTGATCGCACCGGTGATGCCTTCAGAGTGGACGGCGCACAGCGCGCGCACATCATCCAGGTTGGTGATACCGCCGCTGGCGATGACCGGCACATGCAACGGTCGCGCCAGCTCCACTGTCGCCTCGATGTTGACACCGCTCATCATGCCGTCACGGCCGATGTCGGTATAGATAATGGCTTCCACGCCGTATCCCTCGAAGCGTTGTGCCAGATCGGCCACGTCGTGCCCGGTAAGTTTTGACCAGCCGTTCACCGCAACTTTGCCACCCTTGGCGTCCAGACCAACCATGATGTGGCCGGGAAAGGCATCGCAGGCTTCATGCAAAAATCCCGGCACTTTCACCGCCGCCGTACCAATGATTACGTAAGTGATGCCCAGATCGAGGTAGCGCTCGATAGTTTCCAGATCGCGGATGCCGCCTCCCAGCTGCACCGGAATCTCGCTCCCGACAGCATCAATGATGCTGCGCACCGCTGCTTCATTCTTTGGTTTGCCGGCAAAGGCTCCGTTCAGGTCGACCAAATGCAGGCGGCGTGCGCCCTGTGCCAGCCAGTGTTTGGCCATCGCGGCAGGATCGTCGGAAAAGACGGTTGCCCCCTCCATCACTCCTTGACGCAGGCGCACACATTGACCATCTTTCAAATCGATTGCGGGAATAATCAGTGTTTTCGTATCCATGATCAGCTCAAAATTACACAGGGTTCCAGTTGATAAAATTTTGCAGCAGTTGCAAGCCGGCCGCCGCACTCTTTTCAGGGTGAAACTGTACCGCAAACAAGTTATCCCGCGCTACCGCACAGGCAAAGGGCTGCGGGTAACCGCTGGTTGCTTGCACGATGTCTGTGTCGCGAGGTTGCACATAGTAGCTGTGCACAAAATAAAAGCGCGCGTCCTGTGCGATTCCGTGCCACAGGATATGCTGTGCATGATGAACCTCGTTCCATCCCATGTGCGGCACTTTGAGTTTGTTACCTTGTTTATCTTTGAGTTCGGCGGCGAAGCGCACCACTTTACCCGGCAGCACACCCAAACCCGGCACGTCGCCTTCGGTGCTGTGCTCGAACAACATCTGCAGCCCGATGCAGATACCGAGAAAAGGCTTGCTGCGGGCGGCATCCAGCACGGCTTGACGCAGACCACGCATATCCAGTTCGCGCATGCAATCCGGCATCGCACCTTGACCGGGGAAAATCACCCGGCCGGCAGCGGCAATAACCGCAGCATCGTCGGTGACACGCACGGACAAATCCGGTGCAACCTTGCGCACGGCCTGGTACACCGAGCGCAGATTGCCCATGCCGTAATCGACGATCGCCACATCAGTCATGACGGTTTACAAAGTACCCTTGGTTGACGGCATCACACCCGCCATGCGCGGATCGATCTCCAGCGCAACGCGCAGGGCGCGGCCGAAGGCCTTGAAGATGGTCTCGGCCTGATGGTGTGCATTTTCACCGGCCAGATTATCGATGTGCAGCGTGACCAGGGCGTGATTGACGAAACCCTGGAAAAATTCATGAAACAACTCGGTATCAAACTCGCCAATCATGGCACGGGTAAAGCGGCAGTTGAACGCCAACCCCGGACGGCCGGAGATATCCAGCACCACGCGCGACAAGGCCTCATCCAGCGGCACGTAGGCATGACCGTAGCGGCGCAAGCCCTTCTTGTCACCGACAGCCTGTGCAAACGCCTGCCCCAGCGTGATGCCGATATCTTCCACCGTGTGGTGGGCATCGATATGCAGATCGCCCTTGGCCTGGATATCAAGATCGAGCAGGCCATGCCGTGCCACCTGATCCAGCATGTGCTCCAGAAAGGGCAGACCGGTATCCAGTTTGGCCTTGCCCGTTCCGTCAAGATTTACCTCGACCGTGATTTGGGTCTCCAGGGTGCTGCGACTGACTTTTGCGCTACGCATGATTCACCTTATGCGAGTGAGTTAATCGTGTCTTGCAGTACAGCAATAAACTTTTCATTTTCTACGGGTGTGCCGACCGTGACCCGCAGACAATCCAGTAATGCCGGATGGCCGCCGTTCAGGTTCTTGATCAGCACGCCGCGCTGCTTCAAACCCTCAAATACCAGTGTCGCAGCTGCAACGCGGAACAGGATGAAATTCGCCTCGCCCGGATATACCGTCACACCGCGCAGCGCCCGCAGAGCAGCCCATAACCTGGTGCGTTCCTGCTTGATATTTTCTGCCTGTGCCAGCAATACGTCGTGATGCGCCAGCAACTGCGTGGCCACCAATTGCGGCAGCACGCCCACATTATACGGTAAGCGCAATTTTTCCAACTGACTCAACCACACGGCGGAGCCCGCCACAAAACCCAGACGCAAACCCGCCATTCCCAGCTTGGAGAAGGTGCGCATCACCAACAGATTGTCGTAGTGTGCCAGTTGCGGGATAAAACTATCGGAGGCAAAGGCGTAATAGGCTTCGTCCAGCACCACCAACCCCGGCGCGGCCTCGATGATCCGGCGAACGGCTGCAGCATCGAACAGATTGCCGGTTGGATTATTCGGATATGCCAAAAATATGAGTGCGGGTTGTTCGCGCTGGATGGATTCCAGCATCACATCGAGATCGAGCGAGAAATCTTCGCGCAACGGTACGCCGACATACTGCATCCCCGTGAAGGCGGCGATCATCTTGTACATCACGAATGAAGGCTCGACACTCAACAACACTGCACCGGGTTGAGCCACGGCCAGCGCCAGCAACTGGATGATTTCATCCGAGCCGTTACCAAGAAGGATATCCATGCCGTGCGGTAAATCCACCACCTTGCGGATACCGGCCTTCAGTTGTTGCGCGCCGGGGTCGGGATAGCGATTAATCTCGGCGTCCGCCACGCTGCGTGCGATTTGATCACGGAGCGCCTGCGGCAAAAGGTAAGGATTTTCCATTGCATCCAGCTTGACCATGCCGCTGGCGGGCGGGACATGGTAGGCATTGAGCGCCCTGATCTCGGGGCGAATCAGGTGTTCTGGAATGACGGCAATGCGGGCGGAAGGCATGAATTGACAGCGACTCGATAACGGGGGGCATTCTACCGTACTCTGGCGATTTGTCGCGTATGCCGCATATAATTCGCACAAGCAGATATACAATCACACCATGCTCAACAAGGAACTTAGAGTGTTATTGGTCGAGAGTTCGGACCAGGACGCGGGAAACGTACTCACCAAACTCACCGATGCCGGCTATGTGCTGAAGCACACCCGCGTGAGCAATGAAGAGGGAATGCAACGCGCCCTCAGCCGCAACACTTTCGATGTCATTCTGTGCAGTGATGAGGGAAACTGTTTTGGTGGCCTGCCTGCATTGAGTCTGCTGCGCCGCCTCGGCCTGGATATCCCGTTCCTGCTGCTGGCGCGTGAACTGAAGGAAGAAACCATTCTCCGCACCCTGCAAGCGGGTGTGGACGACTACATTCTCAAGGGCAGCCTAAACCGCCTATCCCCCTCCATCGAGCACAATCTGCACCAGGCACGTATCCGCAAGGAATATCGGGTTGTGCAATCTGCCTTGCAGGAAAGTCAGGCACGGATGCACGCCTTCATCGCCGACCTGCCGGGCATGGCCTACCAGATACGCCTGAATGCAGACGGCAGAATCACCTTTCCCTATGTCAGCGAAGGATGCCACCCTTTATTGGGTATCGAAGCACAGGAGTTGACGGCAGCACCCAATCTGCTCGAGGAAATGCTGCACCCGGAGGATGCCGACAACTACCGACACAGCATGCTGCGCTCTGCCGGACAACTGACTTTCTGGAATTGGGAGGGCCGCCTGCACACCCACCCCAGCGGCGAGATCAAATGGATCAACTTACGCTGCAGCCCGCGCCGCATTGAAGATGATGTGCTGTGGGAAGGTATCATGCTCAATATCACCCAGAGCAAAATGGACGCGGCCGAGCTGATCCATTCGCAACAGCTGCTGCAAGACCTCTCCGCCCACATCGAGGATGTGCGCGAACAGGAACGCGTCGCCATCGCGCGCGAGGTACATGACGAGCTAGGCAGCCTGCTTACCGCAACCAAACTGGATATCGCATGGCTGTGCAGTCACCTCAAGGATGACACCAGGCTGGCAAGTAAAGCCAAAGATATCGAGGTACTTATCGATAAATGCACCCGTGCCGCGAGCAACATCTCGCGCAGCCTGCGTCCCAGTGCTCTCGACACCTTTGGTATCGTTGCCGCCATCGACAATGAGGTACAGGAATTTGCCCAGCGCACCGGCATCAGTTGCGACTTCGAGCACAGCGACGAAACCCTGGAGCTTGGACCGCGCATCGCCATTTCGCTGTTCCGCATCCTGCAGGAGGCGCTGACCAACATCACCAAACATGCTGAAGCCACACAAGTCGGCGTTTCTCTTTTGCACAATGGGTCAGTGGTCGAACTGACCATAAACGACAATGGCCGCGGCATCCGCGATGCGGATCGCGCCAAGCCGCACTCGTTTGGTCTACGCGGCATCTTCGAGCGTGTCGCCCACTTTGGTGGCGAGGTAAAACTACACAGCGCCCCCGACCGCGGCACCACCCTATCCGTGCAAATCCCCTGCCACCATGACGAGACGGTACAACCCGACCTGCAGTGCACCATATTCGATTGAGGCAAACTCCACCATGATCAAAGTACTTATTGCCGACGACCACGAACTCATCCGCCGCGGATTGAAACAATTACTGGATGACACCGATGACTTGCGTGTCACCGGTGAAGCCGACAGCGGGATGGAAGCCGTCACCATGATTCGGGCTGACGACTATGATGTCGTGCTGCTCGATATCAGCATGCCGGACAAACATGGCATCGACGTATTGAAGCAAATCAAGACCACTCATCCTGCGCTGCCCGTGCTGATATTGAGCATGCACCCGGAAGAACAATATGCGCTGCGCTCGATGAAAACCGGTGCGGCTGGTTATCTCAACAAGCAGAGCGCGCCGGCGCAACTGGTCACTGCCATTCGCCAGGTCGCCCGGGGCAAAAAATACATCAGCAATGAACTGGCACAACAACTGGCGAACGGCCTGTCGCAGGGCTACCAGGAACTGACACACCAAACCCTCTCCAATCGCGAATATCAAACGCTGTGCCTGCTGGGACAAGGCAAAAAATTGAGTGAAATGGCCGAGATTATGTCGCTCAGCCCAAAGACGGTCAGCGTCTATCGTCTGCGCCTGCTGGAGAAAATGAAACTGAAGACCAACGCCGAGGCGATCCATTACGCGATCACCAACCATCTGATCGATTAAGGGCACAACTCGGCATCTGTTCACCGTTTTGCCCGTGCCGACGAGGCTGATAATTCACCCCGAGACAGAACACAGAAAGTCACGCCACCACCATGAGCAACCACAAAAATCCCGACCATCCCATGGATGAAACGGCAACAACCAAGCCACTCAACTGGGCCAAACTGATCCGCAACGTATTGCGCCAGCTGGAAACTCCGCACAAAGGCATCACACTCACCCGCAAGAAAGACGGGTTGGAAGTCGTGCTCAACCGTTTCGGCGCCAAGCCCGAAGCCTTGTTCGAGAAACTCACTGCTTTGCATCAGTCCTGGGGAGCCACAAGTGCCGACAGCGGCACGCTGGTTGCCGCACTACCGGATGACACTGCCCACGACACCGAAAATACGCCCACTGCGGCGGCAGCCAGTACCAACGCCAGCCCCGCCATCCTGCAGCAATTGCGCGAATTGCTTGCGCAATCACTGGAAAACACCCTGCCCTCCCATCCGGAACTGGCCGATGAAATCCGACAACTGGCAGCATTAGTGCGTGCCACCACCGACCCGGCACGCATCAATGAACTGGCCAAACCGCTGCGCCAGTTCTGGCTCAAGCTCGAACTGCGCGGCGGCGACAAGGTCAAGATTCAGGAAGGGTTGATGCGCCTGTTGCGCCTACTGGTGGAGAACGTGAGCGAACTGGTGTCCGACGACGAATGGGTACACGGTCAGATCAGCGCATTGCAGGACATCATCGCCCAGCCGCTGGACAAGAGATCCATCGCCGATGCCGAACGCAGTCTGCGTGAAGTCATCATCAAGCAAAGCACACTCAAGCAAAGTCTGACCGATGCCAAGACCACCCTGAAAAGCTTGATGACCACCTTCATCGACCGCCTGGGCAACCTCACCGAAAGTACCGGTGAATACCATCAGAAGATCGAGGG
>JBAZFV010000014.1:0-11253 GCA_041653255.1 Sideroxydans sp.
CGGATGGGGTTGTTTGCAATGCGGACAAAGCGTGCGTACCAGGCGCTGTGCCATGACACCGAGCAGAGTTGCGTTCAGCAGATAAGGCGGGATGCCCAGATCGAGCAGGCGGGTGATGGCGGAGGGCGCGTCGTTGGTATGCAGGGTGGATAGCACCAGATGGCCGGTTAATGCAGCCTGGATCGCCATTTCCGCTGTCTCCAGATCGCGGATCTCACCCACCATGATGATGTCCGGATCCTGCCGCATCAGGGCGCGTACACCATCAGCAAAAGACAGGTTGATGTTTTGTTGGACCTGCATTTGATTGAATGCAGGCTCGATCATTTCGATCGGATCTTCCAGCGTGCATACATTCACTTCCGGTGTTGCCAGCTGCTTGAGGGTGGAATACAGCGTGGTGGTCTTGCCGGAGCCGGTTGGGCCGGTGACCAGGATGATGCCGTTTGATTTGGAGGTCATCTGCGCCCAACGCGCGCGGTCATCATCGGAAAAACCCAGCTCCGAGAAGTCGCGTACCAACACTTCCGGGTCGAAAATACGCATTACCAGTTTTTCACCAAAGGCGGTGGGCAGGGTCGACAGACGCAGTTCGATCTCGTCCCCCGCTTCGGTGCGGGTTTTGATGCGCCCGTCCTGCGGGCGGCGCTTTTCCATCAGATCCATGCGCCCCAGTAGTTTGATGCGGCTGGTCATCGCGTTGACCACCGACATCGGCAGCTGGTGCACCTGATGCAGCACGCCATCGATGCGGAAACGCACGATGCCGACCTCGCGCCGTGGCTCGATGTGAATGTCCGAGGCGCGCTGGTCGAAAGCGTATTGCCACAGCCAATCGACGATGTGCACGATGTGCTGGTCGTTGGCATCGAACTGCTTGTTGTTTTTGCCCAGCTCCACCAGTTGCTCGAACGAGGCCAGATTGGGTGAGTCGGTGTTGCTGTGCGTCGCGCTGCGGATCGAGCGCGCCAGATTGTAGAACTCAACCAGATAGCGCTTGATATCCAGTGGCGAGGCCATAACGCGGCGGATTTCCTTGCGCGAAGTCTGGCGAAGAACGGGTTCCCAGTCGCGCAGATATGGTTCCGCGGTTGCCACGATCAATTCACCCTCGTCGAAACGGATCGGCATGATGGCGAAACGTGCCGCGTAATCACTCGACATAAGATCCGGCATATTGCTGAAGTCAATCTTGAGTGGATCGATGTGCAGATATTCCAGACCGACCTTGCCCGCCAGCCATTCGGTCAGCGATTCCAAAGTGAGCAGGCGGTTTGGCGGAAGCGGAGATTTCCAGTTCTGTTCGGCAATGACGACCAGTGGATGGATATTCGCTCGTGACACCTTGTGCTCGGCGACAAACGTATCTGCATCTGCTTTAGGCACCAATCCGTCGGCAATCAGCAGGTCGAGTATTTCGGTGAGTTTGAGTTTGTGATCCAGCACTTTTTGTGCAGCCATGTTCACGCTTCCGTTCAACGACGGCGATAATGTGCCGTCTTGTTGGTTATGTGGTGGAGGTGACGCACTCCGTGCCCGTCTATTGTCATCGCGACAGGCCATTGCCGTCAAAGCCAGATGCGAAAATCAGCCAGGATCACCGATATGGGTTGCATCTTATCAGGAATTCCTCGGGCTTTAGTGGAGGCTGGGTGGCTGTGTTCCTCCTTCGGATTTGGTTGGCAAGTACCGCGGCCTGATGTAACACGGGATATCTGGATGTGGGTATCCTGCGCACAACTTTGCGGTCTCTACTCCGCGAGTATCTTGATTCCAATCAGAATCAGCACAACTCCACCGAACATCTCTGCCTTGCTCTCCAGCCAAGTGCCACTGCGTTCGCCGATACGCACCCCAAGCCAGCTGAATGCAAATGTCGTCACGCCGATGATGAGGCAAGCAAAATAGGCATTCACCTCTAGTAGCGTCAGGCTGAATCCGGCGGCCATGGCGTCGATGCTGGTGGCGATGGCGAGCAGCAGCATCATGCGGTGGGTAAGGGCGGCGATATCTTCTTCGATGCCTTCGTGCAGACTTTCGTAGATCATCTTGCTGCCGATCAGTGCCAGCAATCCGAATGCGATCCAGTGCGCGTAACCCTCCACCCAGCCCAGTACGCCTTTGCCGCATAGGTAGCCAATGAAGGGCATGAGCGCCTGAAACACGCCGAAGTAAAGGCCCGCTTTCAATCCCAGTCCCTTGGTGTGGCCTTTCGAGCCCAATCCGATGGAAACGGCGAAAGCGTCCATGCTGAGGGCGATGGCTAATATGATGACTTCAAACATGTTGCGCTACTCCGATTTGGCGGGGTGTTTGTCGCTGGGATGGCAGGGTGGTGGATTATACGGCAGGCGATTGTTTTCAATCGCCATCGGGTCTGTGCGAGCGTTTGATGCGGGACCCTGCTTCGGCTATAATGCGCGCCAGTCCAAAAGCGGGATGAACACACGGTTCCTCCCGCTTCTTTATGTCCAGCTTGAAGGAGCACTCTGTGTCGCAAACGAAGCCCGCCATCCTTGTTTTAGCCGATGGAACGGTATTTCGCGGCATTTCTATCGGTGCGGATGGCAGCAGCGTCGGCGAGGTGGTGTTCAATACTTCGATGACTGGCTACCAGGAGATCCTCACCGACCCTTCTTATTGCCGCCAGATCGTTACCCTGACTTATCCGCATATCGGCAACGTCGGTTGCAACCCTGAAGACGTAGAGTCGAACCGGGTGTTCGCCAGCGGATTGATTATTCGTGATCTTTCCATGACGGTGAGCAACTTCCGCGCGACGCAATCGCTGCCGGAATATCTCAAGGCCAACAATGTGGTGGCCATTGCCGGTATTGATACGCGCAAGCTGACGCGCATCCTGCGCAGCAAAGGTGCGCAGAACGGTTGCATCGCCACCGGTGACGATGTGGAAACGGCGCTGGCTGCAGCACGCGGATTCGCCGGTCTGGCAGGCATGGACTTGGCGCAAGTGGTTAGCTGCGACAAACCCTATGAATGGAAGCAGCGTGAGTGGCAGCTGGGCGCGGGTTATCGCGATGTCGCCGAATCGAAGTTCCATGTGGTGGCCTACGACTTCGGCGTGAAGCGCAACATACTGCGCATGCTGGCCGAGCGCGGCTGCAGTATCACCGTGGTGCCGGCCAAGACCGGCGCCGATGAAGTGCTTAAGATGAAGCCGGACGGTGTGTTCCTGTCCAACGGCCCCGGCGATCCTGAGCCTTGCGATTACGCCATTGCAGCAGCGAAGAAGTTTCTCGAAGTCGGCATCCCGATGTATGGCATCTGCCTCGGTCACCAGATCATGGGTCTGGCATGTGGCGCAAAGACGGTGAAAATGAAGTTCGGCCATCGCGGCGCTAACCATCCGGTGCAGGATACCGCGACCAAACGCGTGATGATCACCAGCCAGAACCATGGTTTTGCGGTGGATGCGACAACGTTGCCGAAGAGCGCACGTGTCACCCACATCTCGCTGTTCGACGGTACGCTGCAGGGCTTCGAGCTGACCGACAAGCCCGCATTCTGTTTTCAGGGGCACCCCGAAGCGAGCCCCGGACCGCACGATGTGGCCGGGTTATTCGATAAATTTGTGGGATTAATGGAAAAAACAGACGCAAAGTCTAAAGACGCAAGTGATTAGTCAAACCGGCTTCCAACTTGCGTCTAACAACTGAACTATGGCCAAACGTACTGACATAAAAAGCATTCTGATTATCGGCGCCGGCCCCATCGTCATCGGGCAGGCATGCGAATTCGACTACTCCGGCGCACAGGCCTGCAAGGCGTTGCGCGAGGAAGGCTATCGCGTCATCCTGGTGAACTCGAACCCGGCCACTATCATGACCGACCCGAACATGGCGGATGCCACCTACATCGAGCCGATCACCTGGCAGATAGTGGAGAAGATCATCGCCAAGGAACGTCCCGATGCGCTCCTGCCGACCATGGGCGGACAGACTGCACTGAACTGTGCGCTCGATCTGGCCAAGCACGGCGTACTGGAAAAATACAAGGTCGAGATGATCGGCGCATCGCGCGATGCCATTGACATGGCGGAAGACCGCGAAAAGTTCAAGCAGGCGATGACGCGCATCGGGCTGGCATCGGCCCGTTCCGCCATCGCGCACAGTATGGAAGAGGCATTGCAGGTGCAGCAGGTGATGGGCTACCCCACCATCATCCGCCCGTCGTTCACCATGGGCGGCAGCGGCGGCGGCATTGCCTACAACCGTGAAGAGTTTGTCGAGATCTGCGAGCGCGGTCTGGAAGCATCGCCGACTAAAGAGTTGCTGATTGAAGAATCGCTGCTCGGCTGGAAAGAATTCGAGATGGAAGTGGTGCGTGATCGCAACGACAACTGCATCATCATCTGTTCCATCGAGAACCTCGACCCGATGGGTGTGCATACCGGCGATTCCATCACCGTCGCGCCGGCACAGACGCTGACCGACAAGGAATACCAGATCATGCGCGATGCCTCGCTGGCTGTGCTGCGCGAGATCGGCGTGGAGACCGGCGGTAGTAACGTGCAGTTCTCCATCAATCCGGAAGACGGACGCATGGTGGTGATCGAGATGAATCCGCGCGTGTCGCGTTCATCCGCACTGGCTTCCAAGGCGACCGGCTTCCCCATCGCCAAGGTCGCGGCCAAGCTGGCCGTGGGCTACACGCTGGACGAATTGAAGAACGACATCACCGGCGGTGCGACTCCGGCCTCGTTCGAGCCGACTATCGATTACGTAGTGACCAAGATTCCGCGTTTCGCGTTCGAGAAATTCCCGCAAGCCAACGACCGCCTGACCACGCAGATGAAATCGGTGGGTGAAGTGATGGCGATCGGCCGCACCTTCCAGGAGTCGTTCCAGAAGGCCTTGCGTGGTCTGGAAGTGGGTGTGAATGGTCTGGACAGCAAATACGACGACCGTGACGAGATCTGCGCCGAGCTCGGCAACCCCGGCCCGGATCGTATCTGGGCGGTGGGTGACGCCTTCCGTCTGGACATGAGCGTGGAAGAAGTATTTAACATCAGCAAGATCGACCCGTGGTTCCTGGTGCAGATCGAAAACATCATCAAGCAAGAGCAAAGCCTGTCCGGCCGCACCCTGGAGAGCATCTCCGCCGATGACTTGCGCGTGCTGAAGCGCAGCGGTTTTGCCGATGCGCGTCTGGCGGCCTTGTTGGGTATTCATGATGAATCAGTGCGCGCCTATCGTCATGCATTGAATGTGCGTCCTGTGTTCAAGCGCGTGGATACCTGCGCGGCCGAGTTCTCGACCAATACCGCCTACATGTATTCCACTTACGAAGAAGAGTGTGAATCGCAGCCTACCAACAACAAGAAGATCATGGTGCTGGGCGGTGGCCCGAACCGTATTGGTCAGGGTATCGAGTTCGACTATTGCTGTGTGCATGCCGCGCTGGCGATGCGCGAGGATGGTTACGAGACCATTATGGTCAACTGCAATCCCGAGACCGTTTCCACCGATTACGACACTTCCGACCGTCTGTACTTTGAGCCGCTGACATTGGAAGACGTGCTGGAAGTGGTGGCCGTGGAGAAGCCGGTCGGTGTGATTGTGCAGTACGGCGGCCAGACACCGTTGAGCCTGGCGCACGGGCTGCAAAAGAATGGCGTGCCCATTATTGGTACTACACCCGACATGATTGACATGGCGGAAGATCGCGCACGTTTCCAGGCCATGCTGCGCGAATTGGATTTGAAGCAACCGCCGAATCGTACGGCAAGTAATGTGGATGATGCGGCCGCCGGTGCAGCCGAGATCGGCTATCCGCTGGTGATGCGCCCTTCCAACGTGCTGGGCGGGCGCGGTATGGAGATTATCCATGCGCAGCCCGATCTCGAACGCTACATGCGCGAGGCAGAAGAATTGGCCAAGACCTATCCGGAGCGCTTGCCCATTTTGCTCGACCGCTTCCTCAACGATGCAATCGAAGTGGACGTGGATGCGGTATCCGACGGCAAGCAGGTCATCATCGGCGGCATCATGGAACACATCGAACAGGCGGGCGTGCACTCCGGCGACTCGGCGTGTTCGCTTCCGCCGTATTCATTGTCCGTCGCGATGCAGGACGAGCTGCGCCGCCAGACCGTGGCGATGGCCAGGGAGCTCAACGTGGTCGGCCTGATGAACGTGCAGTTCGCGATCCAGGGTGAAACGGTATTCGTGCTGGAAGTAAATCCACGTGCTTCGCGTACCGTGCCATTCGTGTCGAAGGCGAACGGTATGCCGCTTGCCAAGATCGCAGCCCGCTGCATGGCAGGCCAGTCGCTGGCAGAGCAAGGAGTGACGCAAGAGATCGTTCCTGACTATTACTCGGTGAAGGAAGCGGTGTTCCCGTTCATCAAATTCCCCGGGGTCGATACCATTCTTGGCCCCGAGATGAAATCCACCGGCGAAGTGATGGGTGTGGGCGAGACATTTGCCGAAGCCTTCGTCAAGTCGCAACTTGCCGCCAGCGTGAAATTACCGAAGAGTGGCAAGGTGTTCATCAGCGTGCGCGAAGAAGACAAGACCGGCGCGGCAGAAGTGGCACGCACCCTGAAGCAGCTCGGTTTTACCATTCTGGCGACACGCGGTACCGGATCGGTCATTACCGCAGCCGGAGTGGAGGTGATCATCGTAAACAAGGTGGCCGAGGGCCGTCCGCACATCGTCGATATGATCAAAAACGGTGAAGTCAGCCTGATCGTTAACACGGTGGACAGCAAGCCGGCGGTGATGAAAGACTCATATTCCATTCGTCATGCGGCACTGCAAGGACGTGTAACCTATTACACTACGCTGGCCGGCGCGCGCGCCGCTTGCCTTGGCATGCAACACCTGACCGAATTACAGGTCTATGACGTGCAGTCCCTGCATAAGAGATTAGTTGCCAGTCGCTGAACGTTAGCTTTAGTTAAATCAATAAAGCTCGCAGCGATAATCACAACTAGAGACTAAACAACTAACGACTAAGAAAGTTACAGTATGAGTAAAGTGCCATTGACTGTGGTCGGTGCAGAGTTATTGCGCCAGGAACTGCACCGCTTGAAGACTGTGGAAAGGCCGTGGGTGATCAACGCCATCTCCGAGGCGCGAGCGCAGGGCGATTTGTCAGAGAATGCCGAATATGAGGCAGCCAAGGAGCGCCAGTCTTTCGTCGAAGGGCGTATCGTCGAGCTGGAGTTCAAGCTGGGAAGTGCGCAGATCATCGATCCGAAGACACTGAATACGGATGGGCGCTGCGTGTTTGGCACGACCGTGATTTTGGAAGATGTGAATAACGGTGATGTGGTCACTTACCAGATCGTCGGTGACGATGAGGCTGATATCAAACACCGTAAGATTTCCATCAGCTCACCCGTTGCGCGGGCATTGATTGGCAAGATGGAGGGTGATGTCGCCGAAGTGCAGGCGCCGGGTGGGGTACGCGAATACGAAGTGGTAGAAGTACAGTACATCTGAAGGCGGGAAGGTGGAAGGATAAAACCTTGTTTAATGAGCGGTGGGTTGCACTTTTCCACTTCACTTTTCTCCCTTCCCATTCAGACGAAACCTAGCTCTTGCTGGCAAGCTGCTTCTTGGTGAGTGGTTTGCCTCTGGGGCGTTTGGGCGCCTTGGCGATAGGGGTTTCCAGCGGGCGATAAATGACCAGTGTCTTGCCGATGTGCTGCACGGCACCGGCCTTCAGCAGTGTACAAATCTCCTGCAACATGGCTTCGCGTACTTCCCGTTCGTCATGCATGACTTTGATCTTCAGCAAGTCATGGCTTTTCAGGCTGCGTTCAATCTCATCCAGTACGGCGGGCGTCAGCCCCGCATTGCCGATGATGACGACGGGTTTGAGCGCATGGGCGCGGGCCTTGAATTCGAGACGTTGGGCAACAGAGAGGGATAACATGGCGAGCCTCGTGCGGATGGGGTCGCGATTCTAGCCGATGAAAGCTTCTAAAACCAGCAAACAATGGATGCGCGAGCACGTGAACGATCCCTACGTGCACCTGGCGCAGAAGGCGGGCTATCGCGCGCGCGCGGCCTACAAGCTGCTCGAACTGGACGAGCGCGACCATCTGATTAAACCCGGTATGGTTGTGGTAGACCTGGGTGCGGTGCCGGGGAGTTGGTGTCAGGTGGTGGCGGACAAGCTGGGTGCACACGGGCGCATCATCGCGCTGGATCTGCTCTCTTTGCAGCCTTTGCCACGAGTTGAATTCATTCAGGGTGACTTCCGTGAGGACAGTGTGCTGGTGCAACTCGAAGAAAAACTGGATGGACGCCGGATTGACCTTGTAATTTCCGATATGGCCCCCAACATAAGCGGTGTGACCTCGGCGGATCAGGCACGCGCCATGTATCTGGCGGAACTTGCGCTGGATTTTGCCGCCAAGCACCTCGTCGGTGGTGGCAGTTTTGTGGTCAAGGTTTTTCAGGGAGCAGGCTTTGAGGGTTATCTGAAATTGATGCGAAACCACTTCGAAAAAGTGGTCGTGCGCAAACCAAAAGCGTCACGGGATCGCAGTAGCGAGCAGTATCTGGTGGGGCTGGGCAAACTTGAGAAATAAACCGGGACGTAGTCTAATGCCCGCTCATTCATGAGGAGCAAGTGTGAATAATCTGTTCAAGAGTATCGGAATCTGGCTGGTCGTCGCGATGGTGCTGATGACAGTCTTCAATCAGTTTAATGCGCGCCAGCAATCCACTGCGCAAGTTCAGCTGGATTATTCACAATTCCTGGAAGCGGTGCGCGGGGGGCAGATCGAGAAGGTGACGATTGAGGGCCGCACGTTAAAGGCCGTCACCAGTGACGGCAAACGGGTGACCAGTTTTGCACCAAGCGATATCTGGCTGGTTTCCGACCTGTTGAAGAACGGGGTCAAGGTCGAGGCCAAGCCGGATGAAGAGCAGGGCTTCCTGACTCAGGTGTTCATCTCATGGTTCCCGATGCTGTTGCTGATCGGTGTATGGGTCTTTTTCATGCGCCAGATGCAGGGCGGCGGCAAGGGCGGTGCATTCTCGTTCGGCAAGAGCAAGGCACGTTTGCTGGATGAAAACAAGGAACGTTTCACCTTCGCCGATGTGGCCGGTTGTGATGAGGCCAAGGAAGAAGTGTCAGAGCTGGTCGATTTTCTGCGCGACCCCAACAAGTTCCAGAATCTGGGTGGACGCATCCCGCGTGGCGTGTTGTTGGTGGGCAGTCCCGGTACCGGCAAGACCTTGCTCGCCAAGGCTATCGCCGGCGAAGCCAAAGTTCCGTTCTTCTCCATCTCCGGTTCCGATTTCGTCGAGATGTTCGTCGGCGTCGGCGCGGCGCGCGTGCGCGACATGTTCGAACAGGCGAAGAAACACGCTCCCTGCATCATATTCATTGACGAGATCGATGCAGTCGGCCGCCAACGCGGTGCGGGATTGGGTGGAGGCAATGACGAGCGTGAGCAGACGCTGAATGCGCTGTTGGTGGAAATGGATGGCTTTGAAGGAGCGAGTGGTGTGATTGTGATCGCCGCCACTAACCGTCCCGATGTGCTGGATTCCGCGTTGCTACGCCCCGGTCGCTTCGACCGCCAGGTGGTCGTACCGCTGCCGGACATTCGTGGTCGTGAACAAATTCTGATGGTACACATGCGCAAGGTGCCGAGTGCACCCGATGTCAATGCCAACGTGCTGGCACGTGGCACGCCGGGTATGTCCGGCGCCGATCTGGCCAACTTGGTGAACGAGGCGGCCTTGTTTGCGGCACGACGCGGCAAGCGTTTTGTTGAGATGGATGATTTCGAAGCGGCCAAGGACAAGATATTCATGGGTGCGGAACGCAAGTCTATGGTGATGCCAGAAGAGGAACGGCGTAACACGGCTTATCACGAATCAGGGCACGCGGTGGTAGCCAAGTTGATGCCCAAGACCGACCCGGTGCACAAGGTGACCATCATCCCGCGCGGCCGTGCCTTGGGATTGACCATGCAGTTGCCGTCCGAAGATCGCTACAGCATGGACAAGATTCGTATTCTCTCGACGATCACCGTGCTGTTCGGTGGACGTATCGCGGAGGAGATATTCATGAACCAGATGACCACCGGTGCATCCAATGACTTTGAGCGCGCCACCGACCTGGCACGCAAGATGGTCACGCAATGGGGGATGTCTGATGCGCTGGGGACGATGGTGTATGGAGAGAACGAAGGCGAAGTCTTTCTGGGACGTTCGGTAACCACGCATAAAAATATTTCCGAGGCATCCATGCAAAAAGTGGATGCCGAGATCCGCCGTATCCTTGATGAACAATACGCACTGGCGCGCAAATTGATCGAGACCAACCGCGACAAGATGGAGGTGATGGCCAAGGCGTTGCTGGAGTGGGAAACCATCGACGCGGATCAAATCGACGACATCATGGCGGGCAAGCCGCCACGTCCGCCCAAACCTGCCCCGGTGCAGCCTGCAGCCGAGCCGCCCAAAGACGAGACTCCGACCGCGCCTGCCACCAGCGAACCGGCGCAGGAAACCTGAAAAGTAGTCGCTAGTCGCTGGCGACTAGCGACTAGCGACTAGCGACTGCTCCATGCTTCTCCACTGCGGTAAATTCATTCTCTCTCTCGAACGCCCACTCGTGATGGGTGTCGTCAATGTCACACCGGATTCATTTTCGGATGGCGGCCGCTACGTGTCGTCCGCCGCAGCCATCGATCATGCGCAACAACTGATTGCGGACGGTGCCGACATTCTCGATGTCGGTGGTGAATCGACGCGCCCCGGTGCGACAGAAGTGAGCGAACAAGAAGAAATTGATCGCGTGCTGCCGATATTCGAAGGTTTGTGCGACAGCGAAGTGCCGGTCTCCATTGATACATGGAAGCCGGGAGTGATGCGTGCCGCGCTTAAGGCGGGCGTCAGCCTGGTTAATGATGTAAATGCACTGCAAGCTCCGGGGGCACTGGAGGTGTTGGCGCAGAGTGATGCAGCGGTGTGCCTGATGCATAAACAGGGATCGCCGCAGACCATGCAGCGGCAGCCGCAATATGCCGATGTCGTTGCCGAAGTGGTTGATTTCCTGCGCGAGAGGGTGGCGGCAGCCGAGATGGCAGGCATCGCTCAAGCGCGTATTGTGATCGATCCCGGCTTTTGTTTTGGCAAGACGCTAGTGCATAATCTCGACCTGTTGCGTCAACTGGACAGGCTGTGCGCGCTTGGCGTCCCCGTGCTGGCAGGCTTGTCGCGCAAGTCCATGCTGGGGGCGATTACCGGACGAGAAGTG
>JBAZFV010000014.1:11263-32297 GCA_041653255.1 Sideroxydans sp.
TGCTCGCGGTGCAGCGCGGCGCCGCCATCGTGCGTGTGCACGACGTGCGTGAGACGGTGGATGCGCTGAAATTATGGGAAGCAGTGAACAAGGAATTATCACCACAGAGACGCAGAGATACAGAGTAGAACGGAAGAAAATGCTTCCCGGGTCTTCGAGCTTGATTGCGGATACGCCTTTGATTTCTCTGCTTCTCTGTGATGAAAGGTTTTAAGGGGTAATTGATGAGCAGAAAGTATTTTGGAACTGACGGGGTGCGCGGCAAGGTAGGCGAGCATCCGATTACGCCGCAATTCGTGATGCACTTGGGCTATGCCGCCGGCAAGGTGCTGGCGAGTGCGGAACATACGCAGGGCGGGCGGGCGGGAGTGCTGATTGGCAAGGATACGCGCATCTCCGGCTACATGCTGGAGTCGGCGCTGGAGGCCGGGTTGATCGCGGCGGGTATCGATGTCTATCTTGCGGGTCCCATCCCAACACCGGCAGTGGCTTATCTCACCCGTGCACTGCGCTTGCAGGCGGGCGTGGTCATCTCTGCTTCGCACAACCCGTTCGAAGACAACGGCATCAAGTTCTTTTCCGGTAGTGGTGCGAAGCTTCCAGATGCCGTGGAGTTCGCCATCGAGGCGGCTTTGGATGAGCCGATGCAAACCAACTCGTCGGCCAATCTGGGCAAGGCCAAACGTATAGATGATGCGGTCGGACGCTATATTGAGTTTTGCAAGAGCACCTTTCCCAACGAGATGAATCTGCGCGGCCTGAAGATCGTGGTGGACAGTGCGCACGGTGCAACCTATCACATCGCGCACCATGTCTTCCACGAACTCGGCGCGGAGGTGGTAGCTATCGGTGCCGAGCCGGATGGTCTGAACATCAACGATGACTACGGTGCGACCAAACCGCAAAACCTGCAAAAGGCTGTGGCCAAACATAAGGCCGATATTGGCATCGCATTGGATGGCGATGGTGACCGCCTGGTCATGGTGGATGCTGCCGGTACGCTCTACGACGGCGACCAGTTGCTCTATATCATCGCCCGGCAGCGCCATGCCGAAGGAACATTGAAAGGCGGGGTGGCGGGGACGCTGATGACCAACCTGGCTTTTGAGCACGCCATGCAGCACTTGGGTATCCCGTTCGCCCGTGCCAAAGTGGGCGACCGTTATGTGATGGAGTTGCTGCAACAACATGGCTGGCAACTCGGGGGCGAAAATTCAGGGCATATTATTTGTCTGGACAAGCACAGCACCGGCGATGGTATCGTTTCTGCGTTGCAGGTGTTGTATGCCTTGCGCATGAAAAATCAGACGCTGGCTGAAGCGGTCAGCGATCTGCACATGTATCCGCAGATACTCATCAATATTCGTGTCGTCAAAAATAATGACTACGCCAATCATCCGACTGTGAAACATGCGCTGGATACCGCAGAAGTCCTTCTGAACGGCAAGGGGCGTGTGTTGTTACGCCCTTCTGGTACCGAGCCTTTGCTCCGTGTGATGGTTGAAGGCGAGGAAAGCGTGAAGGTGAAACTGTGTGCGGAGAAGATCGCCGAAGCAGTGAGACAAGTGGCGGGATAAATACGCCACTCAGGAACTGGTTTAACCGAAACGACCTGTAATGTAATCTTCAGTTTCTTTCCGTTTCGGATTGGTGAATACCGTGCTGGTATCCCCAAATTCAATGAGATCCCCCAAATACATGTATGCCGTGAAGTCGGAGATGCGCGCGGCCTGCTGCATGTTGTGGGTGACGATGACGATGGTGAAGTCCATCTTCAATTCGTCGATAAGTTTTTCAATATGGGCGGTGGAGATCGGGTCGAGTGCCGAAGTCGGTTCGTCAAGCAACAGAACTTGCGGCTTGACCGCGATGGCACGGGCGATGCACAGGCGTTGCTGCTGGCCGCCGGAAAGGCTGGTACCGCTCTGTTTGAGTACGTCCTTGACCTCACCCCAGAGTGCAGCCTTTTTCAATGCCCATTCGATGCGATCGTCCATCTCGGTGCGATTGAGTCTTTCGTAGAGCTTCACACCGAACGCGATGTTGTCATAGATCGACATCGGAAAAGGTGTGGGTTTCTGGAACACCATGCCGACCTTGGAGCGCAGCATGTTGAGATCATGTCTCGGATCCAGCACGTTGTCGCCGTCGAGTATGATCTGGCCGGTGGCACGCTGCTTGGGGTAGAGCTGGTACATGCGGTTAAAGGTGCGCAGCAATGTCGATTTGCCGCAACCCGACGGGCCGATGAAGGCAGTCACCATTTTTTCCGCGATATTCAGGTTGATATCCTTGAGCGCACGTAAATTACCGTAGAAAAAGTTAAGGTCTTTGACGACGACTTTCGGGTTGATATTATTTTCAGCGTTCATGAGTGATTCCCGGGATCAGTGTGTTGTTGCGCTTTGACGGAACAGGACGCGCGCCAGAATGTTGAGTGTGAGTACGCTTAAGGTAATTAATAATGCACCGGCCCAGGCCAGTTTCTGCCAATCCTCGTAGGGGCTCATGGCGAACTGGAAGATGACCACCGGCAGGTTGGCCAGTGGCTGGTTAATGTCTGAACTCCAGAATTGATTGTTGAGGGCGGTGAAAAGCAGGGGGGCGGTCTCGCCGCTGATGCGGGCGATGGCCAGCATCACGCCGGTGATGATGCCGGCACGCGCAGCACGCAGGGTGATGAAGTTAACGATTTTCCATTGCGGAGCGCCCAGCGCAGCGGCCGCTTCACGCAGGGTGTTGGGAACCAGGCGCAGCATGTTCTCGGTGGTGCGAATCACGATGGGAATGACGATGATGGCTAATGCCAACGCACCGGCCCAGCCCGAAAAATGCCTGACGTGGACGACATAGATTTCATATACGAACAGGCCGATAACGATGGAGGGGGCGGACAACAGGATGTCGTTGATGAAACGCGTAATCGGGGCCAGCCAGCCGCGCTGGCCGAACTCAGCCAGATAGGTACCGGCCAGAATACCGATGGGGGTGCCGATCAGTGTGCCGAGGACGCTCATTATCAGGGTACCCATGATGGCGTTGAGCAATCCGCCGTCACTGCCCGGCGGCGGGGTCATGTGGGTGAACACCATGGGCGTCAGCGCGGGTAAGCCGTAGCTTAACAGTGTCCATAATATCCAGCATAGCCAGAACAACCCGAATCCCATGGCCATGATCGAGACCAGTAGTCCAATCACGTTGGTGATGCGTCGGCGCGTATACAGTGTCAGCATGATGATTAGGTGGATTGCCCTTCGCGTTTTCCAAGCTTGTAAAGCATGAAGCGTGCGAGGGACAACACCACGAAAGTGATAAAGAACAGGATCAGGCCAAGTTCGATAAGCGAGGCGGTATAGAGCTCGCCATCGGCTTCGGTGAATTCATTGGCCAGTGCGGATGAGATGCTGTTGCCGGGCATCAATAAGGATTTGGTTAATTCGTGGGCATTGCCAATCACAAAGGTGACCGCCATGGTCTCGCCCAGTGCGCGGCCCAAGCCGAGCATGATGCCGCCGACCACGCCGATACGGGTATAGGGAAGGACGATTTTCCAAACCACTTCCCACGTGGTGGCGCCGACACCATAGGCGGACTCTTTCAGCATGGGCGGAACAACATCGAACACATCGCGCATGACCGAGGCGATGAAAGGGATCACCATGATCGCCAGAATGATGCCGGCGGTAAGGATGCCGATGCCCATCGGCGGCCCGGAGAAGAAGGGGCCAATGAGGGGCATGGCGCCGATATTGTCATTGATCCAGGGTTCGAAATGGTCGGCGAATAACGGGGCAAAGATAAACAGGCCCCACATGCCGTAGATGATGCTGGGAATACCGGCAAGCAGTTCCACTGCAATACCGAGTGGGCGGCGCAAAATGCGCGGTGACAGCTCGGTCAAAAATATGGCGATACCGAAGCTGACCGGAATGGCAATTAACAGTGCGATAGCTGAAGTGACCAGGGTGCCGACGATAGGGACCAGCGCACCGTACTCGTCGGTGACCGGATTCCATTCAGAGCTCGTCAAAAAACCGAAGCCAAAAGCCTTGATCGCTGGAAGGCTGCCTACCACCAGAGAGAAGATAATCGCGATCAACAGTGCCAGAACACCAAAGGCGGACAAACGCGTCATGCCGCGAAACAGCATGTCCAGCCAGATTTGATGCTTAAGGCGGGCTTGATGCAGAAAGGTCGATTTCATCGTAGGCGCAAGTGTTCAGTGTAATTGGGGGGCCATAGAGCCCCCCTGATTATAGCTTGTGCGCGTCGCAAGACGCATCTGTGACTTACTTAATGCCAGATTGCCTTGCCCTTGCTGTCCTTGATCTCTTTCATCCAGGCGTCACGGATCATCTTGGTGACGTTGTCCGGCAGCGGCACATAATCAAGATCGGAGGCCAGTTTGTTTCCATGGCTGTAAGCCCAGTCGAAGAAACTCAGCACATCTTTGCTGGTGGCAGGATTGTCCTGGGTTTTATATACCAGAATGAAGGTCGCACCGGTGATGGGCCAGCTGTCCTTGCCGGGTTCGTTGGTCAGTATCTCGGCAAAACCTTCGCTGGCTTTCCACTTTGCATTGGCAGCAGCTGCCTTGAAGGTGACGTCGTTCGGAGCGACGAAGTTGCCCTCGCGATTCTGCAGCATGGCTGCCGACATCTTGTTTTGCAGGGAGTAGGCGTACTCTACGTAGCCGATCGCACCTTTGATGCGCTGTACGTAGGAAGCGACACCCTCGTTACCCTTGCCACCTGTGCCCGTGGGCCACTTGACGGCCTTGTTTGCGCCCACGTTGTCGTTCCAGTCCTTGCTGATTTGAGACAAGTAGGTGGTGAAGATGTGGGTAGTGCCGGATCCGTCAGCACGGTGTACCACAGTGATCGCCTGGTCTGGCAGGTTCAGGCCTGCGTTGTCGGCAGCGATCCTGGGATCATTCCATTTTGTGATCTTGCCCAGAAAGATGTCAGCCAGAGTCGTGCTGCTCAACTTCAATTGGCCGCCGGTGATGCCGTCGATATTGAATACCAGAACTACGCCGCCGATTACGGTCGGGAATTGGAGCAAGCCGGCCAAGTCCAATTCATTCTGGCTCAACGGTGCATCGGTGGCGCCGAAATCGACGGTCTTGGCCTTGATTTGCTTGATGCCACCGCCAGAGCCGATGGATTGGTAGTTCATGTTCACGCCCGCTTGGTTTTTGTACGCTTCGGCCCACTTGGCGTAGACGGGATAAGGGAAGGTAGCACCCGCCCCCGTGATATTGCCGGCATATGCGCCGCCCGTACCCAGCAGGGCGATGGACAGACCAAGGCCGCTCAAAATTCGATTCAGTTTGCTCATTTTCAGATTTCTCCTAAAAGGATTGCTTGTTGTGCTCGACACTGTGCCGGCGATGCGTATCCTATGCGTGAAGTGTTACAAGATTATTACACAACCTTACCCTCGGATTTTGCTGCTTACGGCGGGAGCACGGCATTGCAACTTGTTGCAATAGAAGAAATCTTCCATTCCCGCTGTGCCGGTACTGTAGATTACTGTGAGTGCAGTGCCGCCGTTGCTTTATGCGCATGCTATTGTGGTTCACGGGCTCGTTCCTGCTTCATTGATTGACCGTTCTCCATTTCGTCGGTACTATCCGCGACCTTAAAACATCGGAGAAAGAGTCTGATGCGACGTAAATTGGTCGTTGGAAACTGGAAAATGCACGGCGATCTGGCACGCAATAAAGCGTTGCTGGAGGCTGTGATGGCGGGCGTGAATGATTTGCGCAATGCCGATTGTGGCGTGTGCGTGCCTTATCCATACTTGGCGCAGGCGCAGTCCATATTGCAGGGCAGTAATGTCGCTTGGGGGGCGCAAAACCTGAGTCAGCACGAGCAGGGAGCTTTCACCGGTGCCGTGGCGCCTGGCATGCTGGTCGATTTCGGATGCAGCTACGTCATTATTGGTCACAGCGAGCGCCGTGCGCTGTTCCATGAAAGTAACGAGATCGCCGCCGCCAAGTTCGATGCGGCAATCAAGTTCGGGCTGACGCCGATTTTCTGCGTGGGCGAGACCTTGCAGGAGCGTGAGGAAGGTGTAACCGAGCAGATAGTGGCGCGCCAGTTGGAGGTGGTGCTCAATCACGCAGGCGCGCAGTCGGTGGCCAAAACAGTCATTGCATACGAACCGGTGTGGGCCATCGGCACCGGCAAGACTGCAACACCGGAGCAGGCGCAGGCCGTTCATGCGTTTATCCGGCAGCGTGTTGTAAAGTTGGATGGCGCTGTGGCGCAGGGCTTGAGAATCCTCTATGGCGGTAGCATGAAACCAGGCAACGCCGCCGAACTGATGGGGATGCCGGACATTGATGGTGGGCTAATCGGCGGCGCATCGCTGGTGGCGGAAGAATTCGTGGCGATCTGTCGTGCCACACAACAATAACTGAAGTTTGGAGTCGAGCGTGGAAACAATGGTTTGGGCAGTGCATGTAGTGACCGCAGTGATACTGGTTGGTCTGGTGCTGGTGCAACATGGCAAAGGAGCCGATATGGGCGCTGCGTTTGGCTCAGGATCGGCGGGCAGCCTGTTCGGTTCCAGTGGTTCTGCCAATTTCTTGAGTCGGAGTACAGCGGTTGCGGCTACTGTCTTTTTCATCACCAGCTTAACCCTGACATACTTGTATGCACAGCCCGCGCAAGAGACGGGTGTAATGGATAGGGTTGATGTCAACACTTTGCAGAAGAGCGCACCCACTACTGTTGATGCGCCTGACTCGAAGGTCAAGGAAATACCGAGATAAAATCGGTCATATGCGGAGTTGGCGGAATTGGTAGACGCGCAGCCTTGAGGTGGCTGTGTCCGAAAGGACGTGAGGGTTCGAGTCCCTTGCCCCGCACCAGATAAAATAAAACCAAATAGAACCCGGTTGTTACAGCCGAAGGTCAAAAATAGCTAGGGTAGTGCATTGCACTCCGCTATATTGTGGACTCATGGAGGGAGAGCTGGAGCATGTTGGAAAATTATTTTCCGGTACTGTTATTCATCTGCATCGCTTTGGCAATCGGTATCGCACCCCTGGTTCTGGGTATGCTGGCAGGCCCGAACCGCCCCGACGAAAGAAAACTGTCACCCTACGAATGCGGATTCGAAGCCTTTGAAGACGCGCGCATGAAATTCGACGTGCGTTTCTATCTCGTTGCCATCCTGTTCATACTATTCGATCTTGAGATCGCCTTTCTGTTTCCGTGGGCGATTGTACTCAAGGAAATCGGCACTTTTGGCTTTGTCTCCATGATGGTCTTCCTGGCCATCCTTGTGGTTGGCTTTATCTACGAATGGATGAAGGGAGCGTTAGAGTGGGAATAGAGGGCATTCTGGAAAAGGGCGTCGTGACCACGACTGCCGACACCATCATCAACTACGCGCGCACCGGCTCGCTATGGCCGATGACATTTGGGCTGGCTTGCTGTGCGGTCGAAATGATGCATGCCGCGCTGGCACGGTACGACTTGGATCGCTTTGGTGCCGGTGCCTTTCGTCCCAGCCCGCGCCAATCCGATGTGATGATTGTGGCCGGGACATTGTGCAACAAGATGGCCCCTGCTTTGCGCAAGGTCTACGACCAGATGGCCGAACCGCGATGGGTGATTTCCATGGGCTCTTGCGCCAACGGCGGTGGTTATTACCATTATTCCTACTCTGTGGTGCGCGGCTGTGATCGCATTGTGCCGGTGGACATCTACGTGCCCGGCTGCCCGCCGACGGCCGAAGCGTTGCTCTATGGCGTGATCCAGTTGCAGAACAAGATCAAACGCACCAATACCATCGCGCGATAGGTAAATCATGGCAACCGATCTCGATATTCTGAAATCCAATCTGACCGAAGCATTTGGCCTCCTGGCAGTGAGCCTTGAGCAACACCAGGGAGAGCTGACACTGGTGGTTAAGGCTGACGACATGATTGGTGTATTCAACCGTTTGCGTGATGATGCCGATCTGCGTTTCGAAGAGTTGATTGATGTCTGCGGTATCGATTACTCCACCTATGGCAGTGAAACTTGCGAGGACGGATGTTATATCGCTGATGTTGTGCGCGTGGGCCCGCGCTTCGCCGCGGTCTATCACCTGTTGTCCATCACTTACAATATGCGTTTGCGGGTGCGTGTTTTTGCCGAAGACGATGCCATGCCCGTCTTGTCGTCGGTTATTCAAATATGGCCCTCGGCGAACTGGTTCGAACGCGAGGCATTCGACCTGTACGGCATTATTTTTACCGGGCATCCGGACTTGCGCCGTATTCTTACCGACTATGGTTTTGTCGGGAACCCGTTCCGCAAGGACTTCCCGTTATCCGGGACAGTGGAGATGCGCTACGACGCGGCACAGCAGCGCGTGATCTATGAGCCGGTTTCAATCGAGTCGCGAGAAGTCACGCCGCGCTCACTGCGTGAAGAACAATACGGACGTAATTGAGGCAGACTTATGGCTGGGATAAAAAACCACATCATGAGTCTTAGTTGCGGCTGCCCTGCGGGCCTGACTTGCTTGCGCGAGTTGGTCTTCACTGAAATGCATTGTGAACGTGCGCTGCATCGTATGTAAGGGAACTGAAGTTATGGCGGAAATCAAAAATTACACAATGAATTTTGGGCCACAGCACCCGGCGGCACACGGCGTGCTGCGCCTGGTGCTGGAGCTGGATGGTGAAGTCGTCCAGCGCGCGGATCCGCACATCGGTTTGTTGCACCGTGCCACAGAAAAACTTGCCGAGCACAAGACCTTCCTGCAATCCGTGCCGTACATGGACCGTCTCGACTATGTCTCCATGATGGTCAACGAGCATGCTTATGTGATGGCGATCGAGAAACTGGCCGGTATCGAAGTGCCACTGCGCGCGCAATACATCCGCGTCATGTTCGATGAGATCACGCGCATCCTGAATCACCTGTTGTGGCTGGGTGCATCCGGCATTGACCTTGGGGCGATGACCGTGTTTTTCTACACTTTCCGCGAGCGGGAAGATCTGTTTGATGCCTATGAGGCCGTGTCCGGCGCGCGCATGCATGCCGCTTATTATCGCCCGGGCGGGGTGTATCGCGACCTGCCGGATAGCATGCCGCAATACCGCGCGAGCAAGATCCACAACGAGGCGGCGATCAAGAAAATGAACGAGGATCGCCAGGGTTCTCTGCTGGATTTCCTTGAAGCCTTTACTCAGCGTTTCCCCGGCTATGTGGATGAATACGAGACACTGCTTACCGACAATCGGATATGGAAACAGCGCACGGTCGGCATCGGTGTGGTGTCGCCGGAGCGTGCCATGGCGATGGGCTTCACCGGGCCGATGTTGCGCGGGTCGGGTGTGGTATGGGATCTGCGCAAGAAGCAGCCATATGAAGTGTATGACCGCATGGATTTTGATATTCCGGTGGGAGTGGAAGGTGATTGTTACGATCGCTATCTGGTGCGGATGGAGGAGATGCGTCAATCCAATCGCATCATCAAGCAGTGCATAGACTGGCTGCGCCAGAATCCCGGCCCGGTGATTGCGGACGACTCCAAGTTTGTGCCGCCCAAGCGGGAGTCGATGAAACAGAACATGGAAGAGTTGATTCACCACTTCAAGCTGTTCACTGAAGGTTTTCATGTGCCGGCGGGCGAAGTGTATTCCGCCGTCGAACATCCCAAGGGTGAATTCGGTATCTATCTGGTGTCGGATGGCGCGAACAAACCTTACCGTATGAAGATCCGCGCACCCGGCTTCGCTCACTTGGCCGGTCTGGACGAGATGGTACGGGGACATATGATCGCCGATGTGGTGGCGATCATCGGTACGCAGGATATTGTTTTCGGGGAGATAGACCGCTGATGTTATCGCAACAAATCACCACGCTCATCGATAAAGAGCTGAAAAAATACCCCGCCGATCAGCGCCGGTCCGCCGTGATGGCTGCCTTGCGCTTTGTGCAGGATGAGAAAGGCTGGATTGCGCCGGATGATATGGCGGATATCGCTGTCTATCTGGGTATGCCGCAGATGGCGGTGTATGAAGTGGCGACCTTCTATCACATGTACAACCTCAAGCCGATGGGCAAACACACGCTGACCGTATGTACCAACCTGTCCTGCACCCTGTGCGGTGCGGGCGATACCGTTGCCTATCTGGAGGGGAAGCTGGGAATTAAGCTGGGCGAGGTCACGCCTGATGGCAAGTTCGGGCTGCGTGAGGGTGAATGCATGGGGGCATGCGTCGATGCACCGCTGCTGACAGTCAGCAACAAAAAACTGTGCGGACGCCTGACCACTGAGAAAATCGATCAGATCCTTTCCGATCTGGAAGGAGGCAAGGCATGAGCGCCCACATTATTCTGGCGACGGCCGCCGATGGTCTTGCCTCGCTCGACAATTATGTCAAGGCGGGCGGCTATCAAGCGTTGCGCAAAGTCATCACCGAAAAAATGTCTCCAGACACCATCATTGCCGAAGTGAAAGCTTCCGGCCTGCGCGGTCGCGGTGGCGCAGGCTTCCCGACCGGTTTGAAGTGGAGCTTCATGCCGCGCAATTATCAGGGTGAGAAATATCTGGTGTGCAATTCGGACGAGGGTGAGCCGGGTACCTGCAAGGATTGGGATATCCTGCGCTATAACCCGCACATGCTGATTGAAGGGATGGCAATCGCAGCCTATGCGATGGGTGTGACGCATGCCTACAACTACATTCACGGCGAAATCTTTGAAGCCTACGAACGCATGGAGGCGGCATGTGAAGAGGCGCTTCAGGCCGGCTATATGGGCAAGAACATCCTTGGTAGCGATTTTGAGTTCTACCTGCACAACCACCTGGGTTATGGCGCCTATGTGTGCGGTGAAGAGACGGCTTTACTCGAATCCATCGAAGGCAAGAAAGGACAGCCGCGCTACAAGCCGCCGTTTCCGGCCAGCTTTGGCCTGTATGGCAAGCCGACCACCATCAACAATACCGAGACCCTGGCCAGCATCCCTTACATAATCAACCATGGCGGCAAGAAATTCGCCGGCATGGGTGTGCCAAACAGTGGTGGCATCAAGCTGTTTTCCATATCCGGCCACGTCAACAATCCCGGCAACTTTGAAGTGCCGATGGGTACTCCATTCAGGAAGCTGCTGGAGATGGCCGGCGGCGTGCGTAATGGGCACAAGCTGAAGGCGGTGATTCCGGGCGGATCGTCGATGCCGGTGCTGCCGGGCGAGATCATGATGGATGTGAACATGGACTATGACTCGCTGCAAAAGGCGGGTTCTTACCTCGGCTCGGGTGCGGTAATCGTGATGGACGAGACCACCTGCATGGTGCGCGCGCTGGAGCGTCTGTCCTACTTCTATTTCGAGGAATCATGTGGCCAATGTACGCCGTGCCGAGAAGGCACGGGTTGGTTGTACCGCATCGTGCATCGTATCGAGCATGGCGAGGGCAGGCAGGAGGACCTCGATCTGCTGCTGTCACTGTGTGAGAACATCGCCGGGCGCACCATCTGTGCGCTGGGAGATGCTGCAGCATGGCCGGTGCAGGGCATGCTCAAGCACTATCGCAAGGAATTCGAATATCACATCGAGCATAAACGCTGCTTGGTATAAGGCTGACGGACGGGTGAGTAATGATCAACATCGAAATTGACGGTATAAAGATAGAAACCGAGAACGGTGCGACCGTGATCGAGGCGGCGCATCAGGCCGGCATCGCCATTCCGCATTTTTGTTATCACAAGAAACTTTCTATCGCCGCCAACTGCCGCATGTGTCTGGTCGAGGTGGAGAAGGCGCCCAAGCCCTTGCCCGCCTGTGCTACGCCGGTGGCGGAAGGAATGAAGGTGTTTACCCATTCCAAGCTCGCGGTGAAGGCACAAAAAGGCGTGATGGAGTTCCTGCTGATCAATCACCCGCTGGATTGTCCGGTCTGTGACCAGGGCGGCGAGTGCACATTGCAGGATCTTTCAGTCGGCTATGGTGCAGGCCAGTCGCGCTATCACGAAGAAAAGCGCACGGTGTTAGGCAAGGATATCGGCCCGCTGGTATCGGCGGAAGAGATGAGTCGCTGCATCAACTGCACGCGTTGTGTGCGCTTCGGCCAGGAGATCGGCGGAATGATGGAGTTGGGACAGGCCTTCCGTGGCGAACATGCCGAAATCATGTCGTTCGTGGCGGGTGCGGTGGAATCCGAGGTCTCCGGCAACATGATAGATTTGTGCCCGGTGGGTGCGCTGACCAGCAAACCCTTCCGTTACAAGGCGCGCGCGTGGGAATTATCACGTCGCCGCTCGGTGAGTGCGCACGATAGTCTGGGTTCTAACTTGGCGGTGCAGACCAAGAACAACCAGGTGTTGCGTGTATTGCCAATCGAGAACGAAGACATCAACGAATGCTGGCTGTCCGATCGGGATCGTTTTGCCTATACCGGTTTGAATTCGGAAGAGCGTCTGACCAAGCCGATGGTCAAACAGGACGGTGAATGGCAGGAAGTGGAGTGGCCGATCGCTCTGGATTATGTGGCGAACGGTTTGCGCCAAATCACTGACGGTGCAGGAGCGCAACAAGTCGGCGCTCTGGCCACAGGCAATTCCACCCTGGAAGAACTTTATCTGTTGCAGAAACTGATGCGCGGACTGGGCAGCGACAACGTCGATTTCCGTCTGCGCCAAAGTGATTTTTCCGCCGATACCAAACAGGCTGGTGCCCCGTGGCTGGGTATGTCCATCGCGGACATCGGCAAGGCTGACCGTTTGCTCATCGTCGGCAGCTTCCTGCGCAAGGATCACCCTTTGCTGGCTGCACGTATCCGTCAGGCAGTGAAGCGCGGCACGCAGGTCAGCATCATTCATGCAGTCGATGATGATCTGTTGATGCAGGTAGAACACAAGGCCATTGTTGCGCCGCATGCAATGGTTGACGCATTGGCACAGGTGGCCAGTGATCTGATGACGAAACAGACTGGTGGCATCGCAGATAGTCTGGCCAGCGGCGAACGTGTTGCCATTCTGCTGGGTAATTTCGCCCAACAGCATCCACAGGCGGCGCGACTGCAAGCGCTGGCGCAACAGATAGCCGCCGCCACCAACGGTAAATTTGGTTTCATCGGCGAAGCCGCCAACAGTGTGGGTGGCTACCTGGCCCGGGCGACTCCTGATGCGAACGGCTTGAATGCGGACAGCATGCTGGCGCAACCGCGCAAGGCATATATCCTGCTCAATGTGGAAGCGGAACTGGATTGCGCCAACCCGCAACAGGCGCTGGCCGCACTTGGTGCGGCGGAGACGGTGATCGTGCTGTCCGCCTACAAACACAAGGCGCTGGATTACGCCGATGTGCTGCTGCCAATCGCACCGTTCACCGAAACCTCCGGAACTTTTGTCAACTGCGAAGGACGCATGCAAACTTTCAAGGGCGCCGTCAAGCCCTTGGGTGAAGCGCGCCCGGCATGGAAGGTATTGCGCGTGCTGGGCAATCTGCTCCAGATCGACGGTTTTGATTTCGATACGTCTGAAGCCGTGCGCGACCAGGTGCTGACCGGCGTGAATGCCGCCAGCCTCAACAATGCCATCAGCGATGTTGTTGAAAAATCACCGGTACCGGCGGTCGGATTGCAGCGCGTGGCGGACGTGCCGATCTACGCAACCGATGCCATCGTGCGCCGCGCACCACCGTTGCAGGCGACGGCGGATGCAGCCACTCCAAAGGCTTGGATGAATGCGGAAGAAATGAGCAAGCTTGGCATTGAATCCGGTGTGGAGGTCAAAGTCAGTCAGGGACAGGGCAGTGTTACGCTGCTTGCCGCGACTGACGACAAGTTGCCCAAGGGAGTGGTGAGAGTGGCGGCCGGTCATGCGGCAACCGCGGCATTGGGGGCAATGTTTGGAACGATCTCCGTGGAGCGTGCATGATGGAAATCCAGATACTGCAATTCTTTCAATGGTTCTGGAATCTGTTCGGATTGTGGGACGTGCTCTGGCGCTATATCGAACCGGTTTGGCCGCTGATATGGACGGTGGTCAAAATTATGGCCATTGTTGCACCCGTGATGGGCGGGGTGGCTTACCTGACTTTGGCGGAGCGCAAGATACTCGGCTTCATGCAGATCCGTCCAGGCCCCAACCGCGTCGGTTATTGGGGTTTGCTGCAACCGGTCGCCGACGGACTCAAATTGCTGTTCAAGGAAATTATCATTCCGACCAAGGCGAACAAGTTTCTGTTCCTTGCCGCGCCGGTGCTGGCGCTGGTTCCGGCACTGGCCGCATGGGCGGTAGTGCCGTTCGATGACGGCCTGATACTGGCTGATGTGAACGCAGGCATGCTGTATCTGCTGGCGATGACTTCGCTCGGTGTGTACGGTGTCATCATCGCGGGCTGGGCGTCCAACTCGAAGTACGCTTTTCTCGGTGCCTTGCGCTCTGCCGCGCAGATCGTGTCCTACGAACTGGCGATGGGTTTTGCCCTGGTATGCGTGCTGCTCGCGGCACAGAGCATGAATTTCGGTGACATCGTGCGCGGGCAGAGCAATGGCTATGGCATGCTTGGCTGGTACTTCATTCCGCTGTTCCCGATGTTCGTGGTGTATTTTCTGGCAGGGGTAGCTGAAACCAACCGTTCGCCGTTCGATCTGGCCGAAGGTGAGTCGGAGATCGTGGCCGGTTTCCACGTCGAATATTCCGGTATGGGTTTCGCCCTGTTCTTCCTTGCCGAATACGCCAACATGATTCTGATTGCGGCGCTGACTTCGGTCATGTTCCTCGGAGGCTGGTTGCCGCCGCTGGATATCGCGCCGTTCAACCAGATTCCGGGGCTGATCTGGATGCTGGGCAAGATGTCCTTCATCCTGTTCTTCTTCCTGTGGTTCCGCGCGACTTTCCCGCGTTATCGCTATGACCAGTTGATGCGTCTGGGCTGGAAAGTCTTTATTCCGCTTACGCTGATCTGGGTCGTATTCATCGCGGCATGGATGCAGACCCCGTATTGGTTGTGGTAAGGGGCGAGGAGAGAAAATGAAAAAACTGACCAACTTCTTCAAAAGCTTCCTGCTGCTCGAATTGCTCAAGGGTATGTCTGTTACCGGGCGCTATTTCTTCAAGCGCCACATCACGGTGCAATATCCGGAAGAAAAGACGCCGCAGAGTTACCGTTTCCGCGGTTTGCATGCGCAGCGCCGTTATTCGAACGGCGAGGAACGCTGCATCGCCTGCAAACTGTGCGAGGCCGTGTGTCCGGCATTGGCGATCAAGATCGAAGTGGCGGAGCGTGCCGATGGCTCGCGTCGCACCACCCAGTACGACATCGACTTGACCAAGTGCATCTTCTGCGGTTTCTGTGAAGAATCCTGTCCGGTGGATGCCATCGTCGAGACGCGTATCTTTGAATATCACGGCGAGAATCGCGGCGACCTGTATTACACCAAAGACAAGTTGCTGGAGATCGGCGACAAATATGAAGAACAGATCGCCCTTGATCGTGCAGCCGATGCCAAGTACCGGTAATTTAAGGAAGCAACATGAACTTTGAAACTGCCCTGTTCTACCTGTTTGCCGCCGTGACCGTGTTTGCCGCACTGCGCGTGATCACCGCGCGCAACCCGCTGCATGCGGTGCTGTTTCTGGTGCTGGCCTTCGTCAGCAGTGCCGGGATATGGCTGCTGCTGGAAGCTGAATTTCTCGCCATCACCCTGGTGCTGGTCTATGTCGGGGCGGTGATGGTGTTGTTCCTGTTCGTAGTCATGATGCTGGACATCAACCTTGAACAGCTGCGCAAGGGGTTCTGGCAGTGGTTGCCGGCGGGCGCGCTGCTGGCCGGTTTGATCGTGGCGCAGATGGTGTGGGTATTGGGTGACAAGGCGAATTCTGCCGGCATGACCGCCGTCAAGCACGCGGCGGATTACAGTAACACCAAAGAGTTGGGGCGCCTGATCTACACCGACTATGTCTATCCGTTCGAACTGGCAGCGGTGCTGTTGCTGGTGGCCATGGTGGCCGCCATCGCGCTGACTTTCCGTCGTCGCCGTGATTCGAAGTCGCAGGACATCAGCAAACAGGTCAATGTCAAACGAGCCGACCGGGTACGTCTGGTTTCCATTCCGGCAGTGAAAAAGCCGGCAGAAGACGCGGCCACCGGGGCGTCCAAGTGAATAAAAAGGGGCAGTCATGTTGAATCTGGGTCTTTCACATTATCTGGTGCTGGGGGCGATTCTGTTTGCCATCAGCGTGGTAGGCATCTTCCTCAACCGCAAGAACCTGATCGTGCTGTTGATGGCAATCGAACTGATGCTGCTGGCGGTGAACACCAACTTTGTCGCGTTCTCGCATTACCTGAACGACGTGGCGGGACAGATTTTCGTGTTTTTCATCCTGACGGTTGCGGCAGCGGAGGCTGCCATCGGCTTGGCGATCCTGGTGGTGCTGTTCCGCAATCTGCGCACCATCAATGTGGATGATCTCGATTCCCTGAAAGGTTGATGCAAATGGATATGCAAAGTCTGTATCTGCTCGTTCCGCTGGCGCCGCTGGCGGGAGCGATTGCGGCCGGTCTGTTTGGCAAGTGGCTGGGACGTACCTGGTCGCACCGCATCACCATTGCGCTGGTGGCGGTTTCATTCCTTGCCTCACTGGCGATCTTCAAAGACGTGATGGCTGGCAATACCTTCAACGGGCCGGTCTACACCTGGCTGACTTCGGGTGACACCAGCTTCCAGGTCGGTTTCCTGATCGACAGACTGACCGTGATGATGATGCTGGTGGTGACCTTCGTTTCGCTTATGGTGCACATCTACACCATCGGTTACATGGAAGAAGATCCGGGCTATCAGCGTTTCTTCAGCTACATCTCGCTGTTCACCTTCTCCATGCTGATGCTGGTGATGGCCAACAACTTCATGCAACTGTTCTTCGGCTGGGAAGCCGTGGGTCTGGTGTCCTATCTGCTGATCGGTTTCTGGTACACCAAGCCGACCGCGATTTACGCCAACCTGAAAGCCTTCCTCGTCAACCGCGTGGGTGACTTCGGCTTCCTGCTCGGTATCGCCTTGGTGCTGATGGTGTTCGGTACGCTGGACTACGCATCCGTGTTCGCCAATGCGCAGAACTACGCGAATGACATCGCGCCCATCCCCGGCGTGAGCTGGAACCTGCTGACTGCAATCTGCATCCTGCTGTTCATCGGCGCGATGGGTAAATCCGCACAATTCCCGCTGCATGTGTGGCTGCCGGATTCCATGGAAGGCCCGACACCGATCTCCGCGCTGATCCATGCCGCGACCATGGTGACCGCCGGTATCTTCATGGTGGCGCGGATGTCGCCGCTGTTCGAGCTCTCTGATACCGCGTTGTCCTTCGTGATGGTGATCGGTGCGATCACCGCACTATTCATGGGCTTCCTCGGCATCATCCAGAACGACATCAAGCGCGTGGTTGCGTATTCCACGTTGTCCCAGCTCGGCTACATGACTGTAGCGCTGGGTGCCTCGGCTTACTCTGTGGCGGTGTTCCACCTGATGACGCACGCCTTCTTCAAAGCGTTGTTGTTCCTTGCCGCAGGTTCTGTGATCATCGCCATGCACCACGATCAAGACATCCGCAACATGGGTGGCTTGAAAAAATATATGCCGATCACCTGGATCACTTCCCTGATCGGTTCGCTGGCCCTGATTGGTACCCCGTTCTTCTCCGGCTTCTACTCCAAGGACAGCATCATCGAGGCCGTCGAGTATTCGCACCTGGCCGGCTCGGGCTTCGCTTATGCGGCGGTGCTGGGTGGTGTGTTTGTTACGGCCTTCTATTCCTTCCGCATGTACTTCCTCGTGTTCCACGGTGAAGAGCGTTTCGGCAAGGAAGCACACGGCCATGATGACCACGGTCACGACGAGCATCATCATGGCTTGGCGCCTGGACAGAAGCCGCATGAGACATCCTGGGTGGTGACCTTGCCGCTGATTCTGCTGGCGATTCCGTCTGTGCTGATCGGCTACATCGCCATCGAACCGATGCTGTATGGCGGCTACTTCGGAGATGCGATCTTCATCGCCGAGCATCACCCCTCGATGCAAGAGATGCATACAGAGTTCTTTGGTGCATTTGAGATGGCCATACATTCGTTGACTTCCACGCCGTTCTTGCTCGCACTGAGCGGTGTGGCCACAGCTTGGTTCTTCTATATGAAGCGTCCCGATATCCCGGCCGCCATCCAGAAGAAGTTCAGCTTTATCTATACGATCCTGGACGAGAAATATTACTTCGATCGTTTCAACGACTGGTTCTTCGCCGGCGGTGCGCGTGGCGCGAGCCGCTTGCTGTGGAAGTTTGGCGATGTGAAACTTATCGACGGCTTCTTCGTCAACGGCTCGGCAAAAATGGTGGGACTGTTTTCCGGCATGTTGCGCGGATTCCAGACGGGTTATGTGTACCACTACGCATTCTGGATGATCCTCGGTGTGTCGCTGCTACTGACAGTGCGCACCTGGTTTGTATGAGACAGCTCAACGCTGAAGGATAAAGCATGATTTTCGGATACCCATTGTTAAGCGTCGTCATCTGGTTGCCCATCGTATTCGGTGCGCTGGTACTGGCGACGGGAAATGACCGTAACGCCGTGCTGGCGCGCTGGATCGCCTTGCTTGGTGCCCTGCTCGGGCTGCTGGTGGCGTTGCCGCTGTACACCGGATTTGACCGTATGACCAGCGCCATGCAGTTCGTTGAGCTGAAGAGCTGGATCAGTATGTTCAACATCCACTATCACCTCGGGGTGGATGGAATTTCCCTGCTGCTTATCCTGCTGAACTGTTTCTTTACCCTGGTCGTGGTGATCGCGGGCTGGCAGGTGATCGAGAAACGTGTAGCGCAATACATGGCCAGCTTTCTTGTCATGTCAGGCCTGATCAATGGTGTGTTTGCCTCACTTGACGCGGTGCTGTTCTACGTGTTCTGGGAAGCGATGCTGATTCCGATGTTCATCATCATCGGAGTGTGGGGCGGGCCGAACCGCGTGTATGCGGCACTGAAGTTCTTCCTGTATACATTGCTCGGCTCCTTGTTGATGCTGGTTGCGCTGCTCTATCTGTATTTCAAATCGGGCAGCTTCAATATTCTGGATTACTACCAGTTGCCGCTGCCGATGAATGCACAGATTCTGATCTTCATCGCCTTCTTCATGGCGTTCGCGGTCAAGGTGCCGATGTTCCCTGTGCACACATGGTTGCCGGATGCCCACGTGGAAGCGCCCACCGGCGGTTCGGTCATCCTGGCTGCGATCATGCTCAAGGTGGGTGCTTACGGTTTCATCCGTTTTTCGATGCCGATCGCACCCGATGCCAGCCATGAGTTGGCCTGGGTGATGATTGCGCTGTCGCTGATTGCCGTGGTGTATATCGGTTTGGTCGCACTGGCCCAGTCTGACATGAAAAAGCTGGTGGCCTATTCCTCCATCTCGCATATGGGCTTCGTCACGCTCGGCCTCTTCCTGTTCAATGCCTACGGCATGGAAGGCGCGCTATTGCAGATGATCTCGCACGGCTTCGTGGCAGGTGCATTGTTTCTGTGTATCGGCGTCCTGTACGACCGCGTGCATTCGCGTCAGATCGTGGATTACGGCGGTGTGGCGAACACCATGCCGATATTTGCCGCCTTCTTCATGCTGTTTGCGATGGCCAACAGCGGCCTGCCGGGGACCAGTGGTTTTGTCGGTGAATTCATGGTTCTGATGGGGGCGGTCAAGGTCAATTTCTGGTACGCCTTTGCTGCCGCGACGACGATGGTGTTTGGTGCCGCCTACACGCTGTGGATGTACAAGCGGGTGATCTTTGGTGCGGTCGCCAACGACCACGTCAAACATCTGCACGATATTGGCACTCGCGAAAAAATGGTGATGCTGTTGCTGGCTGTTGCCGTGCTGCTGGTGGGTCTGTATCCCTTGCCGCTATCTGAGGTGATGCATGCTTCGGTGAACGATCTGCTGGTGCATCTGGCGCGCTCCAAAATCTAAGAGGATGTTATGAGCTACATCGCAACCCTGTTACCCGCTTACGCCGAGATATTCCTGCTGATCATGATCGGCGTGATCCTGATCGCCGACCTGTTCATGCCGGGACATACCCGCACTGCCACTTATTTGCTGACGCAACTGACCCTGCTTGGCTGTTCACTGATCACGGTGAGCACGCACACGGACGGGGTCGCCCATTTGTTCAATGGCATGTTTGTCGATGATCTTATGTCCGACGTGCTCAAACTGCTGACCTATCTTGCGGTATCGATGATGCTGGTCTATTCGCGCAGCTACCTGATTGTGCGCGGACTGTTCACCGGTGAGTTTCTCGGCCTGACCCTGCTGACCATGCTTGGCATGATGGTGATGATCTCCGCCAGCAATTTCGTGGTGTTGTACATCGGTCTTGAAATACAGGCATTGAGCCTGTATGCCATGGTCGCCCTGCAACGGGATTCCGCCGTGGCCAGCGAATCCGCGATGAAGTACTTCATCCTCGGTGCGATGGCCTCCGGTTTCCTGCTGTATGGCATGTCGATGATCTATGGCGGTACCGGCTCACTCGACATCCATGCGATTTCCGCATCGATCCAGCACGGCCAGGCCAACACCACCCTGCTTGTGTTTGGTTTGGCTTTCCTGGTTGCGGGACTGGCATTCAAACTGGGCGTGGTGCCGTTTCACATGTGGGTGCCGGATGTCTATCACGGTGCGCCGACCGCGATGACGCTGCTCATCAGCTCGGCACCGAAACTGGCCGCTTTCGCCTTTGTCATGCGCATCCTGGTCGAATCGCTGCAACCGCTGCTGATCCACTGGTCCGGTATGCTGATGGTGCTCGCCGTGTTGTCGATGGCGGTCGGCAACATCACCGCCATCGCCCAGACCAACATCAAGCGCATGTTTGCCTACTCGACCATCGCCCACATGGGCTTCTTGCTGGTCGGTGTGCTGAGCGGTTCACTCGACGGTTATGGCGGCGCCATGTTCTACGCCGTGGCTTATGTGCTGATGACGCTGGGCGGATTCGGCATGGTCATGCTGCTCTCGCGTGAAGGGTT